>JBDLSU010000069.1:0-3486 GCA_039799405.1 Pseudomonadota bacterium
GCGCACTCAATGCGCGCCCGATGTATTGTTCCACGCCAGCACTAAACTCCTGGTAGCGGTCAGGTTTTTCGCTGCTCATGCCGCTTCCACCTTCTGCTGCTTGCCGTTTGGCAGTGGCTGTGGTTGGTGCGGCTTGCCGAGCCAGGCCTGATTCGGGGTATACGCACTCCAACCCGGATTAGGCTGGTAGCGCGGCGCGGCCGTGGCTGTTTCGGTTGGCACGACCAAACCTTGCCACTGTGTGATCAGGTGGTCAAAATCGGCGGCGATGCTTGGCGTTGTATCAGTCATCGGGGTTGGCATGATTCATCCTGCTTTCTTTGAAGGAAACGGTGCGGTGGGTGGCCGTGCGATGGTTAGCCGTTTTTGGCTTTCATTAAGGTTTGATATTTGCCAATGCTTTGGTCGATTGCACCAAGGGCAAAGCCAGCCGCATCGCCATCGATTGCGCCTGCTGCTGCCGCCACCGCCGCCGCTGCACCAACCAGCAAGTCGGTTACCAATGCGCCCATGGCATCTTCGGCCGCTGCCGCCAGGTTCTCTTTGCCGATGTTTTCGGTCATTTGTTTAAGCAGTACGCTTTGCGTTGCCAGGCCCAGTTTGGTGACGCCGTCAAAATACGCGGCCGCCGATTGGGCCACCAGGCCGGACGCCTGGCTGATCATCATGTTCGGTGCCACGGCGATCTGGGTTGCCGCATAGGCAGCGGTTTCTGCGTTGGTGTTTTGCACCGCCTGCCACGCTTGCGAATTTACCTCGGTCGGTGCAGCCGGGGTCGGGGCTTTGCCACTTGCGCCATCCATCCAGTTTTTGGTCGCCAGGCGCAACGCAGTAACGGGTGCGGCGGGTGGGTTGGCAGGTGGATTGGCGGGCGGATTGACAGCTTGTGGTGCCGCATTGGCTGATGCCGTTTGATCCTGTTGCTGGGTTGCCATAAACATTCCTTTTTCGGTAGGTTGGGTTGCGCCGCTATCGGTAATGACGCAAGGCGAGGCACAATGTGAAAGATTTCTGAAGCTTAACGGCAATTCTCCAGCGCCTGACGCAAGCGCTTGCGTAGTAACTCGACCCGTTTGCGCGCCAGGGCTTCGCTTATGTCCAGGGCTTCGGCAATCACGGCGTAAGACTGGTTGTCGTGGAAGCGCATCTCGAATAAGGTTTGCTGCGCCTGTGGCAATCGTGCGTAAATACCTTCGATCAAGGATAAATTTTGGCGAAACTCCAAGGTTTGCGCCGCAGAAGGTGCCAGTTCCGCATTTTCAATTCCGTCTTCCCCATCGTTATCAGCGGCATAGTCGAAAACGCCATGCTCGCGTTTTTGACGCCGTGCGCTATCGAGAAACACATGCTTCAATACTACGAACATCAGGCCATGCAAGTCCTGCACCCGATCCGGGACACGGCGCAGGTAGAGCAGCGCCTTGAGCGCGGTGTTGGCCAGCAAATCTTCTGCGCGGGCATGATCGCCCCGGGTCAGATGACGCGCCCGTCGCCCCAACGACGGCAGAACATCTTTCCACACTTCACAAAAGCGCTGCTCCAGCACCTCCTGCTTGCTACTGCCATTTGCCGTTATTTGCATCTCCATCCCTCACTCCTGAGTTGTTGACTGGTTCACTCATTTTGAGAGATTCACTATTGGTAAGCTGTTACCTTGGTAACAGGAACAATAGTTTTTATTTTGAAATTTTTTGTCATCTATTAACCATCGGATCGTGCGCAAATTTTCAGGCGTTCCACATCCAAAATCCCAAGGCCATCGCTACCGAACTCAATCAAGCCGGAACGACGCCATTGTTGCAACTGTGCATTTAATTTGGGCCGACTAACATTGATCATGGTGGCCAAGTGGCTTTGGTTATCGGGAATCGGCACCACGACACCATCGGTAATGCAAGCGCCGGATTGTTCCAGTTGGTGCAATAAATGGCGCGCCAATCGTGACTCCAGGCGATATAGCGCGACCGATTCAAGCAACGATAAAATATTGCGGCAGCGCTGGAAATACAGTTGCCGGATTGTGGCCATCACTGCGGGTTCGTTGCTCAATAAATGAAAATGATGGCGCGTCAGCAGCCAAATGCAGGTATTTCCGACGCAAAAAGCCGAAGTCGCACGGTTTTGCGGATCGATCAATGCCGTTTCGCCAAGCAATTGCCCCGGCCCAACCCGGTCCACAATCAATTCGTGCCCATCGGGACCGAGCAGGGACAAATGTACATGCCCGGCAGCAACCAAAATAATCGAGTTCTCCGGTTCGTCTTTCAAATACAGGGTGTCGCCGTCCTGCAATTTCCGCTCGATCAATTTTTCCCGCAGGCTATTTTGTGCATGGTGCGAAAGGGAAGCGAACAGGGGAAACAGGGTGATCAGCCTGTTCGCATACGGTCGAAAATAGTCCTTTTGCTCAGAAATAGTGCAATTAAACGCCATTTGCCTGCCTTATCTAACATCATTAAGAACAAATGGAGTAACGATTGCAATTTTAATGCGTGAATTTTTCTTGCTTCCGGCACACCCGGCCTCAGCCAATGCAGTTTGCAGGCTGGACGACAGCAGCGCAAAACAACTGCAACCAGCCAGATTAGCGGGTCGGGTACAAGAGGGGTTGGAAGGTAGCCTCAAAGCCAATTTCGCAATGGAAGACTGGTATAACATTGATGATGGCAGCCCGACGCAACGCGCCTGCGACATGCGGGCTGCAATTGCGCCCTTTGTGCTGCGTTAGCGCGTAATTTTCCGTGTAAGCATGCGTGCAATTGCATCCTGCCGTCAAATGGAGTAGAGTCACATTTGACTTAAAGCAATAATTTGACATTCGCAGCCTGTACCGCCGCCACCTGGATCGAAATTACATGGAAGAATTACTGGACCTCAGTCAAATCCCGCGCATGAAGGAGTTTTTTCTGGCGCGGCAGCCGATATTGGATCGCCAGCAAAACCTGTTCGCCCATGAATTATTGTTCCGCAATGCCGATCAAGGCCCGGCCCAAATTACTTCCGACCTGTCTGCCACCGCTTCCGTGATCGCCCATGCAGCGCAACTGGGGGTCGATAAAACCCTGGGTGATACCCTGGGTTTTTTGAATGTCGATGCCGCCGTGCTGATGAGTGATATCGTCAAATTTTTGCCGCGCGAACGGGTGGTACTGGAAATTGTCGAGACCATGGAAGTCAACCCGGAAATTTTGACCCGGGTTGGTGAACTGGTGCAAAAAGGCTACCGCTTTGCGCTGGACGACGTGATTGCCGATACCGACCAGGTGAAACAATTATTACCGCTGATCGAATTCATCAAAATCGATTTGCGCGACATGCCGCTCTCGGCCCTGTTAAAACTGACCCCGCAATTCAAACTGGCTGGCAAAAAATTGTTGGCCGAAAAGGTGGAAACCCAGCAAGAGTTTCAGACCTGCCTCGACCTTGGCTTTGATTTTTTCCAGGGCTACCATTTTGCCAAACCGCAAATTATCAGCGGTAAAAAAC
>JBDLSU010000070.1:0-2738 GCA_039799405.1 Pseudomonadota bacterium
GGAAGCGCCAGTTGGTTCGAGTCCTGAGCATTTTCGGCCTTGGTGGGCACCTGTTGCATTTGCGGCTCGCGCAATAGTTCGGTAATCGGGCGTTTGCCATCGACCCATTCGCTGACATGGGACTCATAAAACAAGCCGCTATAGGCCAGGGTGTCGTGCAAGGCCGCCGCTACTTCTTGCGAGCCGGTATCGGGCGCGGGCACAATCGCGTTCTGACCCACAATTGCCCGTGGTGCAGATTGACCTGCTTGCAACAGGCTGTTAATCAGTTGTCCTGCACTCGATAGCGAGGTTTGCGCGCTGCGCGCTGGTGCGTTCGGATCCGGGGCCTGGTTTTGTGGGCTGGCGCGCTCACTGGCCATGCGCTCAAACGGGCTCAGGAGGCTTTCTACCTGTAAAAACTGGCGTGCCAGATTGCGGCTGGCGGTTTGTTCCGGCCGGGGCGGTGGTGCCGGGGTTTCGGGTGGTGGTTCTGTTTCACCACTGAGTTCAACTTCGTCACTGGCATGCGGGTCAAGGTAAATTAACGGCGACTTCGCCAGTTTGCCGTTGGTTTCATTGCCCAGAAAAAAGGTCGGGCGTGGATCAACGCTAACCAGGGTCAGTGGCACCGAATCGCCCACTTCGGTGCCGGGTGGCAGAATGACGCGGGCCGGGGTATCGGCAAATTTGACCAGGAAACTGCCGTCGGTATACTTCGACAGCACCGGGCTATCCAGCGACTGGCCAACCAGCCGCTGCAGGGCGCGCTGGTACAGTTCCTGGCGCGCCTCGCCGATGACCGCAACAGGCCGCGCCGCCTCCACCGAGGTTGGCGGGCGAATGGTATCAAGTCCATTAAGGCCGGTTGCCATCGTTTCCTTTCTTCATCTGTACTGCCAGCTTGGCTTTATCCTCCGCCGTAGGCGTTGGAGAGCCGCCGTTCAGCCCGGGTGCTATTGATCATTTGTCCTAATTGTGCCATCCATGGCTCGGCCAAGTCACGGATTTCACGATCATCTGCCAAAATTTTATGAATGATTTGCACCTTGCGTTCCCGTTTTACACCAGTCAACGGCTCGGGTGGTTCGCCATCCTTGAGCGTTTCGATATGGCGGGAGCAATGCTCTTCCAGTGCAATCATCCGGTCCCAATCGCCTTGTCTGGCCGCAGCCAGCATTTGGTCGGTGATTTTTGATACCGCCTCATAGAGAGAGAGAATTTCGTCGCTGTTCATTATGCTAGGCACTCACAAAAGTGGATGGACGTGTTGGCATGGGGGCTGCAGCTACTTTCGGCTGGACAGTATCGCCGATGGCATCCCATGCGCCTTTTAATTCCGATAACAATCGATGAACTTCTTCCAGAATTTCCGGTTGGTTCTTCAGATTGGCCAGCAGCAGGCGGTTGCACATGTATTCGTATAGCGAATCCAGGCTTTCTGCGATTTCGCCACCTGCTTTTTTATCCAGCGCGGCGCGCAAGCCACTGTCGATAATCAGCATGGCTTTTGAAATCGACTGGCCTTTGGCGGCAATATTGCCAGACTTCATATGTTGCTGCGCCATCGCAATCGCGACCAGCGCACCTTCATACAGCATGACGATCAGCTTATGCGGACTGGCCGCAACCACGCCGGTTTCGATGCCAACCTTGGCATAGGCATTGACACCCTTTTGTGTTGATCCAAACATCACTACTCCTTCTCTCTATGCTGGGCGTTCGGTGACTATGAAGTCGATTTCGTTAGTGCTGCCAACTGCTGGGTTAAAAACTGTTGCGTGCCACTGAGCCTGGCGATGGTGACATCCAGGGCATTAAACTGAGCCCGGTAGCGTTTTTCGGTGTCGGCCAATTTGGCATTAAATTCTTCTTTGGCTTTGCCTACGGCCTTGATCGAGGCGTTCAAGCCATTGGTGCTGCTGGTGATGGCACCATCGGTGCCAACAAAACTGCTGGCAAGGGTACTAAGCTGATAGGCGTAGCCTTGCGTAAAACTGACATTGCCGCGACTACCAGTGGCACCACCGGTAATTTCGATTTTCAGACCTTCTGACGAGGTGCCGGATTTGCCAGTCAAAAATTGGCCAGTACCCGTTACTGCAGAGCCATCAATCGTGCCAGCCACATCGACGCCATCGGCACTGGTCGGGCTTGCACCCAGAAAACTGCTGACATCGGTGCCGCTGACGCTGGTCAGGCTAATATTGGAGAGCGAGCCGTATTTGTTGGATTTGACTTCGAGCTGACCACTGGAATTGATGCTGGCAGTTGCCGTGTTGCCAGCGCCGGAATAGGCTGGCACGCTGTTGATTGCCGATTGTAGCGCGGTAGCAAATTCACTGGCACTATAACTGCCCGCAGCCAGACTGATGGTGGCGATGGCGCTGCTGGTGACCGGGGAGGTGCCGTTGAGGGTAACGCTGATTTTGGTGTCAGCATCAATGGTTACCGGGGCCTGGGTCAAATCGACGGTGCCAGTGACCTTGCCCTGACTGGCCAACTGGGTAATATTGATGTCGTAGGTGCCTGCTTTGGTGGCCGAGCTGGAACTGGTGAAATTGATCAGACTGTCAGTAGTCTTGCCCACCGATGTGAACAAGCTGCTGATATCGTCAAAGTTGCTGGCAATGGCGGCACCCAGCTTGCTGGAATCAAGGGTGATGGATCCATCTTTTTGGAAAGAAATACCAATTTGCCCCAGATTGGTCAAACTGCCGCTCAGACCCGTAATCGGGCTTGAAAGCTGGCGGCGGATA
>JBDLSU010000071.1:0-7072 GCA_039799405.1 Pseudomonadota bacterium
CCGTGTGAAACGGCGTGTACCCTCGGCATTCATGAATTGCCGGTCGGGATCAAATCGATTGAGCATTTCATCATCGACAAAGGTTGGGAAAATGGCTGGGTCACCGCCCAGGTGCCAGAGCAAAAAACCGGCAAAACTGTCGCCATCGTCGGTTCAGGCCCGGCTGGCTTGGCGGCAGCGCAACAACTGGCACGCGCCGGGCATGCGGTGACGGTGTTTGAAAAGAGTGACCGTATCGGTGGCTTGCTGCGTTATGGCATTCCCGATTTCAAAATGGAAAAACAACTGATCGACCGCCGCATGTTGCAAATGCAGGCCGAGGGCGTGGTGTTCCGCACCAGTACCCTGGTCGGTAAAGATTTTCCGGCTCATGTCAGCAATATGGCGAAAGACACCATCTTCCCGGAAGACGTTTTGAACGATTTCGACGCCGTCATCATCGCCGGTGGCGCAGAAAACCCGCGTGATTTGCCGGTGCCAGGTCGTGAATTGAAAGGCGTGCATTTCGCCATGGACTTTTTGCCAGCGCAAAACCGCGTCAATGCCGGTGACAAGGTGAAAGACCAGATCAAGGCGGCAGGCAAGCATGTGGTGGTGATTGGTGGCGGTGATACCGGTTCCGATTGCGTCGGCACCTCCAACCGCCATGGCGCGGCCGCTGTCACGCAATTTGAATTGCTGCCGCGCCCACCGGAGCAAGAAGACAAGCCAATGGTGTGGCCGTATTGGCCAACCAAGCTGCGCACTTCGTCATCGCATGAAGAAGGCTGCGAGCGCGATTGGTCAGTCGCCACCAAGCGGCTGGAAGGCAAGGGCGGCAAGGTGGAAAAATTGATTGGCTGTCGGCTGGAGTGGAAAGACGGCAAAATGCAGGAAGTGCCGGATTCGGAATTCACCATCAAGGCCGATCTGGTGTTGCTGGCCATGGGTTTTGTCTCGCCAGTGCAGCAAGTGCTGGAAGCGTTTGGCGTCGATAAAGATGCGCGCGGCAATGCCAAAGCCAATACTGATGGCGCTGGCTGCTATGCCACCAACGTGCCGAAAGTATTTGCCGCAGGCGATATGCGGCGCGGCCAGTCGCTGGTGGTGTGGGCGATTCGCGAAGGGCGGCAATGTGCCCGTGCGGTGGATGAGTTTTTGATGGGAAGCAGCGTATTGCCGCGCTGATTGAAGTCGTTGTAAATTGGAGCCGTGAGTCATTGACCGCACCTTACCCTGGGTGCGGTTTTTTTTCATCCGGACTCGGTCTTGGCAAAAAAGTGTACTGAAATCACGATTTTTTCAGGGCGAAAACCGGACTGTCGCGTCTTGCATACAAGTAATTGACAGGCTGCGTGATCAGGTGCAAGCTGACTCACCACTTTTTAAGGAGCTGGCGATGCGTATCCGTACATTCAATTATCTGGCAACAATCGTTCTATTGCTACTTTGCCTGCAAGCCCGCGCTGCTGACGCAAGCGATGCTGCCAAAGCCTTGGTTGGCAAGGCGGTGGCTTTTTTAAAAGCCAATGGCAAAGACAAGGCACTGGCCGAATTTAATAACCCCAAGGGCAAGTTTGTCGAAGGCGAGTTGTATGTTTTTGTGCTGGATAAAGATGGCACCACCCTGGCCAACGGTGTGAATCCGAAAATTGTCGGCAAGAATGTGATGGATATGCGCGATCAAAACGGCAAACACTTCATCAAGGAATTGTTCAGCGTCGCCAATGCCAAGGGCGCGGGCTGGGTCGATTACCAATGGCCCGATCCGGTCACACAAAAATTGCGCGCCAAATCAACCTGGGTGGAAAAGTCCGGTGATTGGTTGTTGTGTGCCGGGGTGTATCGATAACTCTGTTTGAACAAGCAAAAAAAGCCCGCCAAAAGGCGGGCGCAATCTATGACCCTTACGGGAATAGAGGAGACAACAGGATAAAGCGGAGTCAGTTGGATGTAGGGCTTAATCTTGGTCGCAGCGCTGCGGATTAAATTGCCAAACTGAAGAAGAAAATGAGCCAGCAAGCTGGCTCTAAAAATGCGCGGGCAGGTATTGAAAAGTTTCGCCGCTTCGTGAAAGCCAATCCGGCTTTCCATCCACCTTCTCAATGCCGCTGCCCGGCAAGATTAAATCGTATTTGAAACTCAGGCTGCAACGGCTTCTGGTGCGGCCACTTCGGCTACCACGGCTTTTACTGCTTTGGCTTTGGCAGGTGCTTTGGCTTTTGGAGCGGATGCAGTTGCGGCAGCAGCCTTGGGGGCAGCAGCTTTAACTGCTTTGGCAGCGGCTGGCTTTTTGGCTGCGACTTTCTTGGCTGGCTTGGCGACTACCGGGTTGGCAACTGGCTCCAGTTTGTCGGACAGATCAACCAGGGTCTGGCTCAGTTTTTCTGCACCTTTGGCCATCGCCAACAGATTTTTTTGTGCCAGTTTCGACAGGCGGATGGTGCTTTCCAATTGGGCCTGGTTCAATTTGGCCTGAGTGGTTTCCCACACTTTTTCAGCCGATGCACGCACGGTGTCGGCGTAGACGTTGTTGGTTGCTTTTGCAAATAATTGGGATGCTGTATTCATGGTTTACTCCAGTAGTTGATCAATGCCAAACGCCGGGGTCACCGACGAACTCTTTTAATAGGTTGCAGTTTAGCGAAGAAAACTAGAGGGGAAAAACTAAACCGGCGCATTTCTCTAGAGCGCAGCATCTAATGGCATTGGCCGAAAAACGCTGGTTTGCCGCTGTGCCTGCGCTTGGGGTGGCGATTCATAGCGCTGCAGAAAATGTCGCCACCAGATCTCACGCACGATGGGACAGCGTCAAATGGACGGGGCAATTGCAAACTGCGGGCACTTTACAGCGCTAATTCCGGGGCGCGATGATTTGATCAATTGCTGGTGTGCGACTTACCTCGTATAATCGCCGCTTGCCTATTTTTTTGGCCTGAGTATTGATTACGAAGTGATATTGAAGGTGATGGCTATCTGCTTCGATACTGAATATGGCCCACTTCCCCATGATTTTTGCAAACGGAATATTCTTTACCACCATTCTGGTTTCGTTCTTGACGCTGATGTTGGTCACCTTGATTGGTTCCCGCATAGGCCATTGCCTGCCTTGGCGCTTGCGCCCAATCAGCCAATTCTACCTTGCCCCCGTATTGGGCTTGAGTGTTTTGGCGCTGGTAGCCAGTTGGATCGGGCGCAGCATGGCTTTTGGGCAGGGCTATTGGCCCACGCTGGTGATGCTCGTCCTGGTGTTGCTGCTGCTATGGCGTGACCCCGGACGCATGCAAAGCCTGAAGAACGCTGCTGGTATTGGCTTGTTCGGTCTGATTTGTGGTGCCGGTATCTTGATGCCCTTGTTCCTTGGCGGCGGCTATGATTCGCACAACGATTCTTTCACCAATCTGGCGCAGGCGATGTGGTTACAGGATCATGCGTTTTCAGACACGATCAACCAATCGCGAATTCAGCCCTACGCCACGCAAATATTGTTATATCAACAGGCTGGATTCCGTATGGGCGGCTCGTATCTGCTGGCGTTGATGCAAGCGATGTTTCATCAAAAATGGTCCTATGATGTTTTTCCGGCATTGCTGATTGTTGCCATCACTTCCTGCTGTATGAGTCTGGGCATGGTTTTGGCCCGGACGCTACGTCCTTTGCGGCGCTCAATACGTTTTGCCCTGCTGGCTTTGCCGTCGTTTTGCATCGGTGGCCTGACCTATGGGGCCTATTATGGATTTATGGCTCAAACCGTGGGTCTGGCACTTGGTGCCGGGGCCTTATTCCTGTGTGGTCACCTGTTGCTGAGACTGGGGTGTGGCAATTTTGGCAGGATCAGATTGGCAATGGCGACAGTGCCGTTGACCTTGTTGCTGAGTGCTGCGGTGGTGGCGTATTCGGAATTGGCCCCGTTCTGGTGTTTGACCTTGCTGACGACGGGCGTTATGTTGGCCTGGAAAACCGGTGGCTATGGCAACATTGCCTGGGCTTCCTTGTGCGTAATGGTGCTTTCTTGTTTGATGCTGAACAGTGAAATACTACGTGCTTATATGGCGTTGCGCTTGCAAGCCGGGGTGGTTGTTGGTTCCCCGGTGGACTGGCCTCTTATCGGCTTTGTTGCACATGGTCTGGGTATTCACGGTGGGGCCTGGGGGGGCTTGCAATGGGCTAACGGGCGCGGTTTTTGGGTTGGTTGCATGCTGCTGATCGTGCTGCTGCTGCTGCTGGCACGTAATGCCGGTATGCTATGGCAACAAACCCGGCGCGGCGAGATGTTGCCGGTAATGCTGGTGTTGGCCCTGTTTTTGTTGGCGCTGCTGTATTTTCGCTATGGCGTGATCTCGCCATTTCCGGTTGGCAAGGGGCAAAGCTGGAGTCAGGCCAAACTGATGGATTGGGCCTTCCCATTCAGTGCTGCCCTGATTTTGGCGGGAATCAGTAATTGGCGGATACGTAGCGACAAATGGATGGTGCTGGGTGTCAGCACTATGTTTGCAATCGGTTTGATCAGTGTGCTTGCTTATGGTGCGGTCAGGATTCATTCATTTAAGGCGGGATTTGCAGGCGTTACCAATTTGCGGCACTTTTATCTGGAAATTCGTGCGGCTGTACAACGCACCTGCTCCGCCAATCAACCCGTGCATCTGGCGACGGGGCCAGATCATATGAAATTTCGCGAAACACTGACCTTGTATTTGTATGACCGCGAGCTGACTTCAGACTGGCGCAATGATGTCTATCTGAATTTGATTCCACCCGAACCGCGCAATCTTTTGCCATCCTCCGGGAGTTGTTTTTTTGAGCCGCGCAATCGACTTGATGTTGGCCGGGCAGGGCGCTTGACCGAGGTAGGTCAGTGGCAAGTGAGAAACAGTAAGGCGCAGGGGCACTGATATGAAACCATCGGCGACTTTGCAACGAAATTGATACCGCTCATAACGAATCCTGCTTTTTGTATGCTTTTAACACGCTTTGAGACCGTAACATCGGCCTTGATGGGGCAGAATTTACAGCGGATTGTCAATCACAGCCGGGCATGGTGGTACATTGTGATGTGGGCGCACGCCGCGCTGGATCGTCATGGTCAGCAGGTCGGCATGCCCGGTACAGCAGGAGGATATGTGGTGCTACAAAATGCGTTACAAATTGTGAGTCTGACCGATACCGGGCTGGTCCGTGATCATAACGAAGACAGTGTCGATGTCGATGCTGCGCTTGGTCTGGTGGTATTGGCCGACGGCATGGGCGGCTATAACGCCGGTGAGGTGGCCAGTGCCATGACCACCAGCTCGATCCTGGCAGGCATGAAGCAGCATTGGCAGCCGGAAAAGGCGGCTGACCACGTTTTGGCGCTGGATTTGCTGCAAAACGAAATTGGCGTGGCCAACCGTGCCGTGTTTGAGCGTGCTGTGAGCGATCCGGAATGCGAAGGCATGGGCACCACCGTGATGGCTTGCCTGTTTCATGACAACTTGCTTACCGTGGGCTATCTGGGCGATTCGCGCCTGTATCGCTTGCGCGATGATGTACTGGAGCAAGTCACGCACGACCATTCGGTCTTGCAAGAGCAAATCGACGCAGGCTTGCTGACCCGCGACGAAGCGCGCATGTCGCAGCATAAAAACCTGGTTACCCGTGCGCTAGGGATTGATCCCGACGAAGAAGGCGATATGCTACAGGTGCCGGTACAGGTTGGCGACTTGTATCTGCTGTGTTCGGACGGTTTGAATGACATGCTGATTGATGAAGAAATTCATCTGACCCTGAGTTTGCTACGGGTAAATTTGAAACTATGCGCCCAACAACTGGTGCAAGCGGCCAATGACGCTGGTGGCAACGATAATATTTCAGTGATTTTGGTTAACGTGGAACAGGCGTTTCCGGCCTGAATGTGCGGTGGTCGCGTTCGTTTCTTGGGATGAAAAATTATGCATAAATTGATTTTGAGTTTTGAGGGTACGGTCATGAAAACCGTGGCGGTGACCAATTCCCGCCTGACCATCGGGCGCAAACCGGAAAATGATATTCAGGTCGATAACCTTGCTGTTTCCGGCCTGCATGCAGCGGTTGAAAAGGTTGGCGATGACGTAATTCTGGAAGACTTGCATTCCACCAATGGCACCATTGTGAATGGACAACTGATTCAGCGCCATGTGCTGAAGAATTTTGATGTGATCGAGCTGGGCAAGCACAAATTGAAATACGTGGTGGAAAACCTGTCATCCCAGGCCAACATGGAAAAAACCATGGTAATGCGTCGCCCGATGGTGCCCTTGCAAGACCCGGCTGTGCAACAGCCGCCCGCTGCGCAACACCCGCCCGCCGCACCACATGCCCAGCCCCATGCGGCAGCGCCGGTTGCCGTTCCCGCTCCCGCCGCCGCGCCAGCTCCTGCAGCCGCAGCACCATTGCGTGAAGCGGCGATTCAGGTCTTGTCTGGCCCGGCCGCTGGCCGGGTATTGGATTTAACCAAAAACCTGACCACTATCGGTCGCCCCGGCCTGCAGGTTTCAGTCATCACCCGTCGTCCTAATGGTTACTTCATCACCCATGTCGAAGGAACCGGTTTCCCCTTGTTGAATGGTACGCCGCTGGGCGCGCAGGCGCAGCAACTGAAAGAGCAGGATACCATTGAGATTGCCGGTACTAAAATGAGCTTTTTCTATAAGCCCTGAAATGAAAAAAGGCGGCATGCACATTGTGTATACCGCCTTTAAAGCCAGGTGAAAATCAAATGATTCGTCTGATCATTTTAATTTACTGTAATCACGACATTCTGTGACGATGGGCCGAACCAGCCTATACCTTCTTGCAGCATGCGCCATTGAAAGTTATAACTGCCAGCGGTGAGTGGTGCGGTTACCGTAAAATTAAAGGTTTTGGTCTGACCCGGTAAGACGATTTCGAGTGGCGACGAATTCAGATATTTGCGTGGCAAGCCAAAATTCCAGTTGTTCTCAGGGTTGTTGGTGCCAATTGCATATTGTGCTTGTGACCAAATCGTGTTGCCAGTATTTTTAAAGGTGATCGACGCGTTATAGGTTTGCCCCTTGAGCATGGTGGTTGGGACGGTTTGTGAAATAAATTGGGCATT
>JBDLSU010000072.1:0-3631 GCA_039799405.1 Pseudomonadota bacterium
GTTGTAAAATGCCGGTCCAGCCGCGACCAATCGACGACGGGGAACTTGTCCCACTTGCCCGCTGCCAGCGCGCTGAAGTTATTGGGGTATTGCGGGTTTTGATCCAGCCCCAGGTCTTTGAGGCTCGGGATATAGAAAAAGCCACCCAGATCGGCGCGCAAGTGGTTGAACAGGCGGTCGTTCATGAAGCCGTTGAAGGCGCCGATCTGGTTCAGCATCACGTCTTCCAGAATCCCGACTTCTTTGGCAAACCCGGCAAAATAAATCCCTTCTTCATCGGCCCGGTTCACCGACTTGGGCGGACGGAAATCGCTGCTGCCGTGGGCGCGGCCAAACGGCAAGCCCAGCCGCAGCACGGGCGTGGTATTGCCGTTTTGGTCTTGCACGCGCGAGGCCTTGATGTGTGAGCGGGTATCGCGGTCGGGGATGATGGTGTCATCGGTTTTACGGCCAATCAAATCCTCGATTTGATCTTCCGACAGCATATTGATTTGTTCCCAATTGATCAAAAAACGCTGCGACAGTGCGAACGAGCCGCCAAAATGATCAATATCGTCCACGCCGATAATGGTGTGCTTGGTCAGCGAGATCGGGTCAGACGGATTGTTGAGGTTTTCCGAAAAACGGCAACCGAGCACCTTGCCGTTTTGGCCATCGCCGGTGGCGGGTTTGGAGGCCGCCTCCTGATGGTAGGCTTCGCTGGTGATTTCCTTTAAAAACGCGCTGGTCAATTCAAGCACGATCTGGCAGGCGTTGGCGTCGTCGCTCTTGATATGGAACCACAGATTGGCAGCAGAATCTTCAAAACTGCCATTGGATGCAGGAAACACTTGCGAATGGTGCGGCTTGTCGGTCAGCGGATAGCGCAATTGCATGCCACGCGGCGGCGTCATGTTTTCCTGTTCGCAAATGCTGGACCAGTTATCAAACGACACGCCCGTTACCAACGAGGTGTTTTTACTCGACAGCGCGGGCATCGTGTTGATTGCCAGGCGAACTTCAATCATCAATGCCGTCAGTTCGGTTTTGGTGATCGGGCGTTTGAGCCAATAGGTGGCAAAGATGGCATGCGGGGCCGGATAAATCAAACCACGTTGGGTGTATTTCCACACTTCTTTGAAACGATCATCAAACTTCATCTCTTGCATCATGGCGGCTCCTGGCTGACTGGTTTTTTGGGGGGGGCGGGAGGGGACTGTCAGCGAGCACTATAAGCAGTTTGCGGGGTTTGCGCGAATGTGTAACATTGAGTTCAATACTATGAATGTTAAAGTTAAATTCATTTTCGCGCGGGTGAAGTATTTGATTGGAAATATTGCTTTGCGAGATGATTTTTTTCAGCACAAAAAAGCCTGATGAATCAGCGCTTTATCAAGCCTGATGGCGCATACGGGGGGCAGTGAGGACAGGAGAGGCGCGAGGTATCTTTTGCCTGCGTGGGCGTGGTAAAAATGATGCAATGTTGCTCGCGGGTGGCGCTACTTACCATGCCCTGTATTGCAGCGGTACAAAATCTATTTGTACCGTATTGTTGCAGAATGCATTTAACTGCGCCATTTTATTGTTTGGGCAGCTTCAGTCGCTTGGTAGGGGTTCTGAATGGAATCCGCAGCAAACCTTGCACACCGCCAGTGCCTGGCCAAAACTGCCGCCGGGCGTCGCGGATTTGTCGTCCGCACCTTGGTGGGATTGTCGATAACGGTTCATACTTGCTGCACCGGATGCCGAAGCGATGCATTGACGTTCAGCGCCAACGGCATCGCTCTGGCCCAGAGATTGGCGGACTGCGAAAACGTCAGCGCGCAACGCTGCCACGTTGGGCGCAGCAAAGCGCGGAGAGGAAGATATTGGCACTTGCGCAGGTCCTTACCGATTATTACAGCAACGAATCGGCCCAAATATTCTGCGCCCAATTCATCGCATATTCGCCTTCCAGCTCATTCGCCCCGCTCGATACCCCGCCCGATCCCGGCACCGTGAGCATGGTTTTTTTCGCGGCATCATAGCTGTGAATCGAGGCCACGTGAATCACATCCTTGTCCGACACAAAGCTGTAACAGGTATTGCTCATCATCGGTGCCGGATTCGGGGCCTGGCCTGCCAACAGTTCAATCACGGCTGCTGCGCACACCTTGGCATGCTGGTTGGCCATGTGCGCCGATTTAGGCATCATCGGCGCAACTTGAATCGCATCGCCCAGCACGTGAACATGCTTGGCCTGGGTCGATTCCATACTGAGAAAATCAACTTCGCACCAGCGTTTGTTCATATTGGCCAGCCCGGCATTCTGCGCGATCTTGCCTGCACGCTGCGGCGGCACCACGTTCAGCACATCGGCTTGCACCTTGTCGCCAAATTCCGAGATCAGGGTTTTGCTCTTGGCATCGACTTCGGCCAGCGAAAACTTGGGTTGATAATCGATCATGCCCGCATAGCGCTCGGCCCATACTTTTTTGAACAGCGGCCCCTTGGAGGTGATGTCCGGGTTGCCATCGAGCAGCACAATCTTTGATTTCGGTTTGTGTTGCTTGAAATAGTGCGCAACCTGGCAAACCCGCTCATACGGCCCCGGCGGGCAGCGGTACGGTGCCAGCGGCACCACGAGCGCAAAGCGGCCACCATCGGGCATCGCTTCCAGTTGCGCACGCAGGGCGGTGGTTTGCGCGCCAGCCTTCCAGGCATGCAATACCGTATCCTGCGCAGCGGCCAGGCCATTGATGCCATCGAACATAAAATCAATCCCGGGCGAGACGATCAGGCGGTCATAGGCCAGCTTTTGGCCACTGGCGAGCGTCACACTGCGCCCCGCCGCATCAATGCTGGTTACGCTGTCCTTGATCAGTTCCACCCCGTGACGGCGTTGCAGCGCATCGTAGCTGAGGGTGATATCGGCCAGTTGCATCTTGCCACCCAAGACCAGATTCGAGAGCGGGCAGGAAATAAAGGATGGATTCGGTTCAATCAGCGTTACCGCAATGTTGCCGTTGCTCCACAGCCGCAAATAGCGCGCCACCGTGGCCCCGCCATAGCCGCCACCGACCACCACCACCTTCGGTCGCGCCGCGCCGCCGATGCTGGCACAGCCGATGCTTGAGCCGGCCAATGCCACCGCGCCAAGCTGGCCCAAAAAATGTCTGCGTTGCATACTGCCCCCTGTTTATTTCTTTTGCGCTGCGAAATAACCCGCCAGCAGCACCAATTGTTGATCGGTATAGCCCTTGCTAATTTGGTGCATCACAGTCGCCGGGCGGCTGCCGTCCTTGAATCCCTTTAACGCGGCCAGCAACGCAGCTTCGCTTTGCCCGGCCAGGGCAGGCAAGCGCGCACCAACTGGCACGCCGCTGGTGCCATGGCAATTGGCGCAGGTGGCGGCCAGACTTTGCACGACTTTGGGGGGAGATTGGGCAGGTTCGGCTGATTGGGCAAACGCATCAGCCATAAAAAGAAACTGGCAACAGGGCAGGCATAGCAAGGCTAGCTTACCCCGGATTGATGTGGAAATTGGCATCTTATGCTCCTGGGTGGGGAAGTGCTGATGATGACAACCACACTGTATTTTGGCAAGCTTTGATGACAATAATTTTGGATTTTTCATTAACCGTGTTGCGTATTGGTGTGGTGGCAATTGGGT
>JBDLSU010000073.1:0-3802 GCA_039799405.1 Pseudomonadota bacterium
CGCGGCTGCATGGCTGACCAGCAAGATCGTCGAATCGACTATGGCAGGCACTTTCCAGCCCGTCAGCCCCCACAGCGTACCCAGCACAATCGCTGCCACAACCGGGTTACTCATCACATCAACCGTCATCTTGCCCAGGCTTTTCAAAGACAATTGCTGGTGGCGCGACCATTCCACCGAAACCGTAATCAGCGTCCATAAAATCAGCGCATTAAACACCAGCACCAGCGCCACCGAAGGCAGCGCCGCATCGCCCAGCAGCAACTTGGTCAGCGGCAGGCCCAGCATCACATTATTAGAAAAAATTCCGCCCATCGAAAACACCGATTGCGCCGGGCCATCAAGCTTGAACAACTTCCACGCCAGCAAGCGCCCCAGCACAAACACCAGCAAACAAGCCCCGAAAAACGCCAGCAACAAGCGCGAATCCACTGGCGGCAATTTGGAAAAATCGCTCATCAAATGAAACAGCAGCGCCGGTAGCGCCAGCGTGAACACAAAGCGCGATAGCGCATCCGAAATGCTGGTCGGCCAGGCGAAAAACTTCATGGCGGCATAGCCGACAAATACCAGAATGAACATCGGGGCGGACAGCAGGATTTGTTGGAGTAACATGCGCTGGGCTGGCTTGCGGGTAAGTGGGGAGACGTGTCCAGCAGTTTAGCAGGATTATGCTGCTTGCAGCTTGCCCTGATGGAGGGAGGCACGCCAGCGTGCCAGTTTTTTGCAGATGTCCGGCGAGTTTGCGTAAAGCAGACTTAACGCAAAGCTGCACCCATTTCAGCTTGCCGCCACCCCTGTAGTGCCCCCGCCGCTTGTCCCCCCAACGCCATCCGCTACAATTGCGCCTTCACGCCAAAAGCGTGAACGGGTTTAGCAGCCCGTTTTTGACGGCAGTTCGCCGCTTCGACGGCCAACTGTTACCCTCGCACGCCTATGGTGGGCCGGGGTGGGGACGCCTTCGGGCGTGCCGGTGCCGTCAAACCGGTCTGCTAACCCTGCCTTGTGCCCGCCACCCTTCAGGCCATGTTGTTTGACTTACCCTTCAACCGCTTCGTCGCCAGCGCCCCGCTCATGGTGTGCCGCATCAACGGCACCATCCGCTTGCGGCCCGGCTATCTGGCCTGGTTCTTGGGCACCGATCAAGTCAAAGCCGCATTGTTTGACGTGGTGCGCAGCAAGCGCCACCTGCAACTGGATCTGGATGATTTCCGCAATCTGCACCTGCCCTGCGCCAACCCCGAAGTGCAGCGCGAAATTGAACAAGGCTGGCGTGAAGAAATGCAGCGCGAGCAAACGGTGCTGGGTTTGTTTGGGCAGATGCGGCAGCATATTGATGCGGTGTTAATGGATTGGGTGCAACATAGCGCGCCAATCTGGCTGGCTGAGGTACATGATGCCGGTGGCATGCGCCATTAAAGCAAAAAACTGGGTATGATCCTTTACTTAGCCTTGGCCTTAGTAAAGGGAAACGCGTTTTCCTTTACTTAGCTTCGGTCTTAGTAAAGGGAAACGCGTTTTCCTTTACTTAGCTTTGGTCTTGGTAAAGGGAAATGCGTTTTCCTTTACTTAGCTTTGGTCTTAGTAAAGGGAAATGTCTTTCTGTCTGGCCTGTTTGTGCTGGGTGGCAAGTAGTGCAAAGCAGGGCTGCTTGAATTTCCATGCCATGAAAAAGAGTTTTCCATGATTAATCCAACAAAATTTGAAACCTTCACTTCCGGCCAATGGGTTGAACGCTATCAATACAAGAGCTTCGAGCCTGCTACCGTCAATCATGACTGGCTTTGGGAAGACCCGTCCATGTCCGTGCTGTTGGAGCAAGCCAACCGCGCCTTGGGCGAATTGAATGCGTTTTCTCTGATCGTGCCGGATATTGATCTTTTCATCCAGATGCATGTGGCAAAAGAAGCGCAAACCTCCAACCGGATCGAGGGCACGCAAACCAAAATGGATGAGGTGTTGCTGCCGGAAGAACAAATTCACCCCGAGAAACGGGATGACTGGCACGAAGTACGCAACTATATTGAAGCCGTCAACCAGGCCATTGCCGCATTGGAAACACTGCCGCTCTCCAACCGTTTGCTGAAACAGACCCATGCCACGCTGTTGCAAGGCGTGCGCGGTGCGCATAAGCAACCGGGCGAATTTCGCAGTAGCCAAAACTGGATTGGTGGTTCCAGTTTGCAAGATGCCGCCTTCATTCCACCACATCCGGCTTCGGTGCTGGATTTGATGAGTGATCTGGAAATGTTCTGGCATAACGACGCACTCATGGTGCCGCAACTGATCCGCATCGCCATCAGCCATTATCAGTTTGAAACAATCCACCCATTCCTGGACGGCAATGGCCGGATCGGGCGTTTGTTGATACCGCTCTATCTGGTCAGTTGCGGTGTGCTCAGCAAGCCCTCCTTATATTTGTCCGACTTTTTCGAGCGCAACCGGGCCAGCTATTATGATGCGCTGATGCAGGTGCGGGTTGGGCATAACCTGAATCAATGGGTACGGTTTTTTCTCAAGGGCGTAGCCGAAACCGCCAACCGGGGGCGCGATGTTTTTCGCCAGGTATTGCTGTTGCGCAACGAAGTCGAGCAAGCCGTGCGCGGCCTGGGCAAACGCAGCCCACTGGCGCATGAAGCGCTCAAGCGCCTGTACCGCAACCCCATGGTGAGCGCGCCGGAACTGGAGGCATGGTTGCAAGTTTCCACGCCAACGGCCAACGGCTTGATCAAGGATTTTATACGGTTGGGCATATTGAGTGAGATTACCGGGCAGCAGCGCGGCAGGATTTATGTGTTTGGGCGGTATTTGAGGTTGTTCACCAAATGAGGATGGGTTGCCTTTGGTTCAGGCCGGGAACCTTTTAAAACGAAACCCAGCGTGGTTGCGGTTAGAACAAGCGCTTCTGCCGACTAATCAACGCCGAAAAGTCATCATGCACAAACGGCAGTATCGCATCGGCCACCGGTTGCAATTGCTTGCTCAGATAATGTTCGTAATCGATGTTTGATCGCTGGTTTTCCAGTGGTTCCGGCCCGTTCAGCGTCATCACGTAGCGGATCCAGCCGCCGCTCTGGTATTGCATCGGCCTGCCTTGCTGGCGGTTGAAGTCATCGGCGGCGCGGGCGGCGCGCACGTGCGGGGGACGTTGCAGTTTAGCAGGATTGTGCCGGGCGCACTCTGCGCCAGCGCGGGACAGATTGTAATCCCATGCGGTTTGCCGAGTGCCTGATATCTGCTACAATGCAAGCAATTTTAGCCTATTTGCCCGTGGTGGATATCATGAAAAGTACTTTGGTAGTTCAGCCTGCAAACGCCAATATAGCCAAAAATCAATCCACTTCCGATGTCCTCGCCGAAACTGGTGAAACCGTAGAAACCTTGAAATTGTTTGCGGCTGTCCACAAAAGTACTCTTTTTTCCCTTGATGCTGCGCATCAGCTTTTTGCAGGCGTCCAGCCCAAATCCAATTAAGTGTAGCTATGACGGTTCGTTGAGTCGCAGCTTCCCATGTTTTTCCCTTCGAGGTTTGCCCCTCTTTTGCGTGCCCTATGTTAAAAGTGCGGATGACTCACGCGTTGACCCGGCAAATGCTTGCTGATGGCATTGATCCGGAACCATTCAAGCAAAAATTCCTGGCGTGGAAGGCCGGGGACGAATTTGGCAGCTACTTGTTTGGCAAAGACGGTGCTTTCGCTCGCCCGAGCATTCATGGCATGCCATATGCGTTACGCCATGTGCATTTGGTGCCGCTAGCGGATCAGGCTCAACTTGCCAAATGGCACAGAATTTGGCTGAAACA
>JBDLSU010000074.1:0-4995 GCA_039799405.1 Pseudomonadota bacterium
CGCTTTGGCGATTGCAAGGATAAATCCGCACTCTTGATTGCGCTGTTAAAAACGCTGAATATCCCGGCCCGTCCGGCGCTGGTATCGACGTACTACCATCGCGACACCAGCCTGATGTTGCCCAGCCCGATGGTATTTAACCACGCCATTGTCGAAGTCGATGTCGCAGGCAAAAAACTCTGGCTTGATGGTACGCGTGATGCACAAAACGGCCCGGCCATGCTGCGCCAGTCGCACCAGTTGGGGCAGGTACTGGTTGCCGACCCGGCCAGCACCGGCCTGAGCAATTTACCCGAGACCCTGCAACAAGTGCGCAAAACCGTGCTCGACCGTTTCCAGTTGCAAAATCTGACCCAAACCCCGCTGCTGGTTTCCACCTCGACCTGGTATGGTGATCTGGCAGAATACATGCGCACTTATATAGCGCGCACCCCGTCCGCTGAAGTGCAGGCCCAGTTAATGAAGCATCTGACCCAGTCTTACCCTGGCTTGAAAGTGAAAACCCCGATGAAAATCGAGGAAGTAGCCGGACAGAATGCCCTGACCGCCACGCTGGAATTGAATCTGCCTGATTTCTGGACTGGCTCGCGGCTCGATATCATGACCGCCAAGTTGACGATGTGGAGTCTGGACGAAGCCCTGAACCCGCCCGACAGTGTGCGCAAAGCGCCCTACCTGATCGATTTTCCCGGCATTTACCGCCATACCATCGTGGCGGAATTGGGTGAAGATGTGCTCGATGTGGTCAAACCAGAAAAATTCACCGACGGGCAAGCCAATTTCACCCTCAGTGGCAGCAGCGAGATCAGCGCCCGGCGTGCCAACTGGGAAGCCGAACTGCGCTATCTGGGCCATAGCGTGGCTCCGGAGCAATGGCGCTCTTTCCTGGATAAAGCCAAACAGGTACGGCCGCGTTACCACCGTGAATTGGCAGCCCATTTGCTGGATAAAAAACAACTGGAGGCACTGGTTACTGCATTTAAAGGCCTGGGCATTGAAGCCTATTTTTTGCGCACAGTCTACAATCCCAAACTGGCCGTGCTGACTTGTAATGCCATGCTCGATTCAGGCCGGATCAACCCGGCCATACGGGGCAAAGTGTTGACACAACGCGCCCATGCGCTGGTCAACCTGGGCCTTTACGATGCCGCTGCCGTCGATATCAATGCCGCACTCGATCTGGAAAATACCGACGACGCCGATTTGCTGGCGCTGGCTGGCTTGATTGCTTTCATCAAGCACCAAAATGATCTGGCCCAGGAATTTATCAACAAAGGCTATGAATTGGCCCCGCATGAATTGTGGATTCATAATGCCAAGCAATACATTGATTATGTGCTGGGTAGCGACAAGGTGGTACAAAAAAGCAGTGGCGCGGAAGCTGATAAATTAGCCAACTCAGTGGCCAATGCGGCAAGCAATGAGGCGGGCACCGAGGGGCTGGACGATGCAGGCGAAAAAGTGGTCGATGAAGAACACAAAAAACATCTGCAAACTGCCTTGTTCAAGTTTTTAATCGCCAAACGCAAGGGCCAGGATAGCAAAGCCGGCCTGAAAGCCTGGCAGGCGCAGGAAAAAAACAAAAAGACCTGGCATTACCAGTTGTCCCAATATTATCTGGGTGAAGCCGAACTCAAGCCCCTGATTGAACGGCTCAATTTGCGCCGGGCAGGGATTCAACTCAATCCCGAAAGCCTGTCAATGGTGTATTTTTTTGCGGCCGAAAAATTCTTGCTCGATGGTGATGTGACGGCGGCCAATGAGTACTGGAATAAAGCGCTGGCGACCAATGTACACAGCAACTTTACCTATATGGCGTCCAAATTCCGGCTTTCGGCTGGCGGCAAACCCTAAGACATCGCCCTTTTTTCGATTAACCTGTTGCAAAGAACCCGCCATGCGCCTGACACCTTTCCTGTTCTCCCTGCTGATGCTGCATGGCGGCCTCAGCCATGCTGCCGCCCCCGTCAAACCGGCCGATGCCAAACCCAGCCCCCGAGCTGCCAGCAAAAACGCCCGGCTGGCAGCGGCGGAGGGCAATACCCGCAAACATGTGTCGAACGGCTTCAGCTTTTTGATTGAAGCCCGTCCAGGCTGGGTCGAAACCGTGCAGCCGGATAATGAATCCGATGCCAAAATCGCCGCCAGCAAGGCCGCCCTGCAAATTTCGCTTAACGATGAGCAAATCAAGGTGGAAGGCAAGCAGCATCAGCACTTCGTGCATGTGATGCAAAAGATCAACAGTTCGGCTGGCCTGGGGCCAGGCAGCCAGATTCAGATGGGCTTTGATCCGGCCTACCAGGAACTGGTTTTGCATAAAATTGAACTGCTGCGCGATGGTCAACGCATCAATAAGCTCGATCCGAAACGGGTGCAGTTGCTGCAACGCGAAACCCAGCTGGAAGCGCGCCTGTACGATGGCCGGGTCACGGCATCGCTGGTGCTGGATGATGTGCGCACCGGCGACGTGGTGGACTATGCGTATACCGTGCGCGGCAGCAATCCGGTATTCAATGGCAAGTTCTCCCATATCGATAGCGCCGCGTCAAACCTGGGGCCGATTGGCTATTATTCGCTGCGCGTGATGGCCCCGGAAAACCGGCCACTGCAATTTCGCGCGCCCACCGCCATGCAGGTGCAAACCCAGACCCGCGCGGGCCAAAATGAATGGCAGTTTGTGCAATACGCGATTGCCCAGCCTGCGTATGAAGAAGGCACACCAGCCAGCAGCAGCATCGCCAACCTGATCCAGTTGTCGGAATTTACCAGTTGGAACGAAGTGGCCAGTTGGGGCGCGCAATTATTTGGCGGCGTCAGCCCGGTGACCGAACCAATTTCCCGCCAGGCCGCCAGTTGGCAAAGCAGCGCCAGTACGCCCGAGCAAAAGCTGCAATTGGCGCTCGATCTGGTGCAAAAGGAGGTGCGTTATTTTGGCACCGAAATCGGCGTCAACAGTCACTTGCCAGCGCTGCCGCACAAGGTACTGGAACAACGCTTTGGTGATTGCAAGGATAAAACCACACTCTTGATCGCGCTACTCAAAGCCCAGCAAATTGAAGCGCGCCCGGCCCTGGTATCAACCTATTTCAAAGCGAACACTGCCAATCTGCTGCCCAGTCCGCTGGCATTTAACCATGTGATCGCCGAGGTGCAGATCGGCGGCAAGAAATACTATCTGGACGGCACCCGCAGCCATCAGACCGGGCCGTTTGCGCAGCGCCAGACCAGCGATTTTGGCAAGGTATTAATCACCGATCCACAAAGCCGGGAATTGACGGCCGTGCCGGATGTGGCCAAAGAATTGCACCAGACGGTGGAAGATCACTTCAAGCTCGATAACATGAGCAGCGACCCGGTACTGATTTCCACCATTACCTATTATGGCGAGTCAGCCGAATATATGCGGCAAACTATTTCACGCACGCCACTGGCCGAAGTACAAACCCAATTCAATCATTTTTATCTGGAAGCCTACCCTAAAATCGTGCCGGCAAAACCGCTGCGGGTGGAAGAAGTGGCCGACAAAAATGCCCTGCGCCTGATCTTTGAATTTACGATGAAACAGTTTTGGCATATAGGAAAACTGGACCAGGCTCATAGCGACCTGGAATTCTGGAGCCTTAAACAAAGGCTACGCCATCCACAGGATGCCAGTCGCAACACACCATGGGAAATCGGTCTGCCGGGGAGCTACCAGCACACCATCATCGCTGATTTTTCCGAAGAATTGCTGGACGCGCAGGAAGAGCAAAAAACCACCGAAGGGCAGGCCAATTTTTCGCTCCATCTGTCCACGCAGGCCAGCACCAAACGCGCCACCTGGAACGCCCAGTTGCGTTACCTGAGCCATAGCGTCAAACCGGGCCAATGGCGTTCGTTTATCGACAAGGTCAAGCAAGTCCGAACCCGGCTTGACCACAATCTGGTAGCACACGTGCTGGATAAAAAGCAAATCGCCCGGCTGGAAAAAGAAATCGGCGACCTCGATAGGGGCAGCCGCAACCCGAAAAAAGTGTTTCAGGCTTATGCCAGGGCAGCGCTCAGCTATTGCAATACGATGCTGGAATCAGGCCGCCTCAGCCCGGATTTACGCACCAAAGTGCTGACCTATCGCGCCACTACCCAGGAATCGCTCGGGCAGTATGATGCCGGTTTCAAGGACATCGAAGCCGCCATGGCAACGGCCGGTGCCGAAGACAGTCATCTGCTGACCCAGGCCGCCAAACTGGCGATTGCGCGCCAACAGGATGCGCAGGCCAAACAATGGCTGAACCAATCGCTGCAACTGGCACCGCATGATCCGTTCACCCTGTATGTCAATCTGACGCTCGATTATCTGAGCGGCAATTTCCTTCAGGTTAAAGCCGCAGCCGACAAACAACTGGCGCAAAACAATCAGGGCGACCAGCATCTGGCGTTGTGGCGTTTTCTGGCAGCACGCCGTAGCGGTGGTGATGGCAAAGCCGACTTACAAGCCATGCTGAGCGGGCAAGAAGCCAAAAGCTGGCCCCAGCAAATGATGCAGCTCTACCTTGGTCAGCGCGAACTCAAACCCATCGTGCGCGAACTCGATGAGCAGAGCAATGCGCTGGAAGCACTGACGCTGGTATATTTTTTCACCGCTGAAAAAATGCAGCTTGATGGCGATTTGGCTGGCGCGCGCGAATACTGGCAAAAAGTGCTGGACAGCGGCCTGGCGCAACGGCTGGAATACATGATTGCCAAGCGCCGTCTGGCGGCGCAAGGCAGTTGACGCGGTACAGCTTTACGCTATTCCGATCAAACCAGAACCAGCGTATTGCCGTCTATCACATCAGCATGGCTCAGGTCGATCAAGCCGGTCAGTTTAACAATCAAATCGGTGCCGTTGACAAAGGTCGGAGTGCTGCTGCCATCATGGCGGGTTTCCACCACATAGGTATCACCACCCAACTGAAACCAGCCAATCGCACCGATATTGCCATTGCTGCCTGCTTGTGCCACTGCGGCATTGGC
>JBDLSU010000075.1:0-7301 GCA_039799405.1 Pseudomonadota bacterium
AACAGAATCAGCCTTGGGCTTCAATCGAAAAGCCGTCAAATGGGGTGTTGTTGCTGGCTGTAAACCGGGGCTCAACGCCATTTCCTGAAAAAAAACCGTGAAATACCTCGCTAAATCTAAATATTTTTTATGCCCGGTCTTGTGTTTTTGCAACTCGTGCCAACATCGTAAACACGTTTTTTAAAAGGTACGCCATGACAACCTCCAAAATAACCGAGCAAACCCAATTGCCCCTGTTGCCGTTGCGCGATGTCGTCGTTTTTCCGCATATGGTAATACCGCTCTTCGTGGGTCGCCCGAAATCAATCAAAGCGCTGGAAGCAGCCATGGAACAGGGCAAGAGCATCATGCTTGCTGCCCAAAAAGCTGCCGCCAAGGATGAACCTTCCGCCAGCGATATTTACAGTATTGGATGTGTTGCCAATATTTTGCAGATGCTGAAATTGCCCGATGGTACTGTCAAGGTGCTGGTCGAAGGCTCGCAGCGTGCGCAAATCCATCACATCAGTGAAACTGAGAGCCATTTCATTGCCGATTTGACGCCTATCACATCCGATCTGGGCAGTGAGTCAGAAGTCGAAGCCATGCGGCGCGCCATCGTGCAGCAGTTTGACCAGTATGTGAAACTCAACAAAAAAATCCCGCCCGAAATTCTGGCTTCGCTGACTGGCATTGATGATGCCGGGCGTCTGGCCGATACGGTCGCAGCGCATTTGCCGCTCAAGCTGGAACAAAAACAGGTTATTCTCGAAATCGTCAACGTCGCCAAGCGGCTGGAGCATTTGCTCGGTCAACTGGAAGGTGAACTCGATATTTTGCAGGTCGAAAAGCGCATTCGTGGTCGCGTCAAGCGCCAGATGGAAAAATCGCAGCGCGAGTACTATCTGAACGAACAAGTCAAAGCCATTCAAAAAGAATTGGGCGAGGGCGAAGAGGGTGCGGATATCGACGACCTCGAAAAGAAAATCGCTGCCGCCAAAATGCCCAAGGAAGCCGCAGACAAAGCACTCAACGAGCTGAAAAAGCTCAAGCTGATGTCGCCAATGTCAGCCGAAGCCACGGTGGTGCGCAATTATATTGATACCCTGGTTGGGTTGCCGTGGAAGAAAAAATCCAAGATCAGCAGTGACTTGGCCAATGCCGAGAAAATTCTGGAAACCGATCACTACGGTCTGGACAAGGTCAAAGAACGCATTCTGGAATATTTGGCAGTGCAACAACGGGTTGAAAAGCTCAAAGCCCCGATTTTGTGTTTCGTCGGCCCGCCAGGCGTCGGTAAAACTTCGCTCGGCCAATCGATTGCGCGTGCCACCAATCGCAAGTTTGTGCGCATGGCTTTGGGTGGTGTGCGTGATGAAGCCGAAATTCGCGGTCATCGCCGTACCTATATTGGCTCGATGCCGGGCAAGATTTTGCAAAGCCTGTCCAAGGTTGGCGTGCGCAATCCTTTGTTCTTGCTGGACGAAGTCGATAAAATGGGGGCGGATTTCCGTGGCGATCCTTCTTCGGCTTTGCTGGAAGTGCTGGATCCGGAGCAAAACCATACCTTCTCCGATCACTATCTGGAAGTCGATTTCGATTTGTCCGACGTGATGTTTGTCGCGACCTCGAATTCCTACAACATTCCACCAGCCTTGCTGGACCGGATGGAAGTGATTCGTTTGTCGGGTTATACCGAAGAAGAGAAAATGAATATCGCCCAGCGTTATTTGTTGCCCAAGCAAATCAAGAACAATGGTTTGAAGGAAGACGAAATTTCGCTGGCAGAATCGGGTATTCGCGACATCATCCGCTACTACACTCGCGAAGCCGGGGTGCGTGCGCTGGAACGCGAAATCTCCAAGATTTGCCGCAAAGTGGTCAAGATGTTGTTGTTGAAAAACAAGGACAAAGACAAAAAGGTCGCAGTCACCTCCAAGAATATCGATAAATTCCTGGGTGTGCGGCGCTATGATTTTGGCGTGGCGGAAAAGGAAAATCAGGTCGGTCAGGTGGTCGGTCTGGCCTGGACCGAAGTCGGTGGTGATTTGCTGACCATCGAAGCGGTCACCATGCCAGGTAAGGGCAATGTGATCCGTACCGGTACCTTGGGCGATGTGATGAAGGAGTCGATCGAAGCCGCACGCACGGTGGTGCGTTCCCGGTCTGCCCGGCTCGGGATTCAAAGCGATGTGTTTGAAAAGAGCGACATCCATATCCATGTTCCGGAAGGGGCAACCCCGAAGGACGGGCCGTCAGCCGGTATCGGTATGACGACTGCGCTGGTTTCGGTATTTACTGGTATTCCGGTGCGGGCGGATGTCGCCATGACCGGGGAAATTACCCTGCGCGGCGAAGTATTGCCGATAGGCGGCTTGAAAGAAAAACTGTTGGCAGCGCATCGCGGTGGTATCAAGACCGTGTTGATTCCGGAGCAAAACGTCAAGGATCTGGCCGAAATTCCGGATAACGTGAAAAACAAACTTGAAATCGTACCGGTACGCTGGATCGACAAGGTTCTCGAAATCGCTCTGGAGCGTCCGCCCCAGGCTTTGGTTGAGCCAGTGGTGCCAGTTGTAGCGGCGGTGGCGGATTCGGTTGAAAAACCAGCGATCTTGAAGCATTAATTTTATAAAAATAGCTGAACCGAAAAAGCGCCTTGCGGGGCGCTTTTTCTACGCCTGTGACAAATCATTTGCGTGAATAGCTTAAAAACAAGGGGGGAGTTTAGTGAATAAAGCAGAGTTAATCGATCATATTGCCCAGCAGGCGGATATCCCCAAGGTGGCGGCCACGCGTGCGCTGGATGCTTTTATCGATGCCGTTTCCGATACCTTGAAGAAAGATGGGAGCCTTACGCTGGTTGGCTTTGGCACCTTTTCGGTCAGCCAGCGTCCAGCGCGCAACGGACGTGATCCGCGCTCTGGTGAAAGCATTATCATCAAGGCAGGTAAATTGCCCAAATTCAAAGCAGGTAAATTGTTGCGCGATGCGGTCAATCAACCTGCGTCGTCCTGAACTTGCTTGTCAGGGTGCCCGGCATGTATTTTGCCCTGTTGCCTTGATAAATATGTTATGCTTTTGGATTCGTAGCAATAGTAGGCGTGCTGCCGATTTCTGCCGCGCCGAATTCGGAGGGCGAACATTTGAGTTCGCCTTTTTTTATAGGCGGTTTTGCTATCCATTTTCAATCTGTACTGGCCATCATGTTTGAATTTATTCGTACCCACCAGCGTCTGATGCAAATCTTTTTGGCGCTCTTGATCATTCCTTCCTTTCTGTTTTTTGGCAATGTCAGCACTGACATGTTCCAGGATCCGGTCAATCTGGTTGCCACCGTTGGCAAGCGCTCAATTACCCAGCAGGAATGGGATAACGCACTGAATCAGGAAATGAATCAGGCCCGCCAATCGCCCACTTTCGATCAGGCACGGTTTGAAACGCCGGAAACCAAGCAGCGCGTGCTTAATGGACTAATTGAAAAGCAGGTTTTGCAGGCTGCCATTGATGACAAGCATTTGGTGCTCAATGATGAAGTGCTGATCAAGCGGTTGATGGAAATTCCCGGGCTGGTTGGTGAGGACGGTAAATTTAATAACAAGCAATATGTCGAATTGCTCAAGCAGCAAGGTCTGACCCCTGCTGGCTATGAAGCCAGTTATCGGCGTGATATTTTGATGCAGCAATTTACCCAGTCGATCCAGGCGACAGCCATTGTGCCAAGCGCCGTCGCGAACCGGATTGCCGATATTATTGAGCAAGAGCGTGAAGTGCAGGAGTTGCTCATCAAAGCCAGTGATTTTACCGACAAGGTGAAAATAACGGATGACATGATCAAAGCCTATTACACGAAAAACACAAAAAACTTTGAAATTCCCGATCAAGTCAAGGCTGAATATCTGGTTTTCAATAGTGATGTAGTGGCAGGCATGGTCAGTGTTTCGGACGCCGATGCTAAGGCCAACTATGAGAATTCGAAGAAGACCCGGTTTACCCAAGCCGAACAACGTCGTGCCAGCCATATTTTGCTGAATGTGAAAAAAGATGGTTCTGATCGGGAAAAAGTAAAAGCAGCGGCGCAAGCATTGCTCGACCAGGTGCGGAAAGCGCCAGCAGATTTCGCCAAACTGGCAAAAGAGAAGTCTGACGACAAGGGGTCTGGCGAAAAGGGCGGCGATCTGGACTTTTTTGGCCCCGGTGCAATGGTGCCACCATTTGATGCGGCAGTTTTCAAATTGAAAAAAGGCGAAATCAGTGATCTGGTGTTATCAGAATATGGTTATCACATCATTTTGTTGGTCGATATCAAACCGGAAAGCATTAAGCCGTTTGAAGAAGTCAAAGCGCAGATTCTGGATGAAATGAAGCGCCCTATGGTTAGCAAGAAATTTACCGATTTGTCCACGCCGTTTTCAGAAGCGGTCGAAGATCGTTCCGAAAGCTTGCAAGCCGCTGCCGACAAATTGAAAAAAGACAAACTCGAATTGAAAGTGGAAACCGTTGCAGGTTTGGGGCGCGTACCCAATCCAGGCATGGCTCCTGGCACGCCCTATAACAATGTAAAATTTTTGGCGGCCTTGTTTAGCGACGACTCGCTCAAAAACAAACGCAATACTCAGGCCATTGAAGTAGCACCGGGCGTATTGGTGGCAGGGCGGGTACTGGAATACAAACCTGTCACTTTGCGTCCCTTGAGCGAAGTCCAGGAAAACATTCGTGCCATACTGTTGCGCACGGAAGCCGACAAACAGGCCACCAGTGAAGGTAAGGCCAAACTGGCGGCTCTGAAAGCCAAGCCGGACGATGCAGGTTTTGCGCTTGCGAAACGGATTGCACGTACCAAGCAACCTGAAATTCATCCTGCCGCAGTGCAAAGCGTGATGACTGCCGATACCAGCAAATTACCTGCCTTTGTTGGCGTGGAATTGCCTGGTCAGGGCTATGGGGTGTATCGCATCAACAAAGTGGAAGCCAGTGCCACGCCTGATCTGGCCCGCCGTCAGGCAATGCCACAGCAATTGAGCGCCAGTTTTTCCAATCAGGAAATGCGCGCGATTGTGGATGTGTTGAAAGAAAAGGCCAAAGTCAAAGTGATTCGTCCGGCCGTGGCCGCCAGTGCTTCGGCCAGCGCATCCGCATCGGCCAGTGCTTCAGCATCGGCCAGCAGTGCAAAATAAGTGATTCGGGTGGGCCATGCGCCCACCCCCGCCAACATACAATACATCAGACCGACGATTTTGGCACCCGTGCAATCCTGCCAACAAGCGCGGAAGAATTTGCAACGGTTTGCCTGATTTTATCTTCCTGTTCGTGCCTCCCCATTGCTTGTCATCGCACCTGCTTTCCGGCTGGCTTTTTGCCGCTGATTAACGGTTGTAAATGCGGCCATACATTATCCAGCAGTATGGCTTGGGCTTTTTGATTCGGATGAATCCGGTCAGATTGAAACAAGGTAATGTCATCGGCGACTTTTTCCAGGAAAAATGGCAGCAAAGCAGCATTTTGTTGCTTGGCTACTTTGCCAAAGCTGGCGAAAAATTGTTCGGTATAACTGCGCCCATAGTTGGGCGGCATGCGCATGCCCAGCAGCAGTACTTGTGCCTTGGCTTGTTGTGCAGCGCGGGTCATGGCAAGTAGATTGGCCTCGGTTTCAGCAACGGGCAAGCCGCGCAATCCATCGTTACCCCCCAGCTCAATAATTACCCATGCGGGTTGGTGTTGCTTGAGTAAAGCGGGTAAGCGTGCCCGGCCACCACTGGTGGTGTCGCCACTGATGCTGGCGTTGATAATTTCCAGTTTGAGATTTTGCTGTTGACAGCGTTGTCGTAACAAGGCGACCCAGCCGCTATCACGCGGTAAGCCGTATTCCGCCGAAATGCTGTCGCCAAGCACAAGCAGCGTTTTTGATGCAGAATAGGCGGCAGGGCAAAATCCCAGTAACAGGGTCAGTCCAAGCAGGTGCAGCCAGCCTTTGGGGTGGATTTGAACAAAATAGCGAAAATGATCAAGCATGACAGAACTTTCTCAGCAAGGTAATAGCAGCGCCACCAATACAGTGGCGGCAATTGAAGTACAGGGTTTGAGCAAGCGCGTGAGCGATGCAACCGGTGAGCTGACGATCTTGCATGAGATTGATTTTACCGTGCCTGTTGGGCAAACGCTGGCAATTGTTGGCGCATCGGGTTCGGGCAAATCAACTTTATTGGGTTTGCTGGCCGGGTTGGATACGCCCAGTAGCGGCTTGGTCAAACTGGGTGGTGTCGATATCTTTGCCCTGGATGAAGACGGGCGTGCCGCGCTGCGCATGGCGCAACTGGGTTTTGTGTTCCAGTCCTTTCAATTACTGCCGCATTTGACCGCACTGGAAAACGTGATGTTGCCGCTGGAGTTGCGTGATAGCGCCAATGCGCGGGAACAGGCCGAAGCCATGCTTGAACGGGTTGGCTTGTCCAGCCGTTTGCGCCACTATCCGAAAACCTTGTCGGGCGGGGAGCAGCAACGGGTGGCGCTGGCGCGAGCCTTTGTGACGCGTCCGGCCCTGTTATTGGCTGATGAACCGACTGGCAGCCTTGATGCCGTGACAGGCGAAGCCGTGATTGAACTGATGTTTGAATTGAAGCGTGAACGTGGTTCTACCCTGGTGCTGGTTACCCACGATCTATCAATAGCGCGCCGTTGCGAGCGCACCATTACCATCGCAGCGGGGCGCTTGCAGATCTGAATCTATTCGTTATTGTGTCAGTATCTATTCGTGGCAGATGCTGATGTGGCTTACTTCTTTTATGTTAAATTAATTTTAGTATCTGTTTATTTGATATTTTGTTGTCGTATGTACTTTAAATTTTCCGTATTTCAGACTTTTTAATGATTTTTCGAGCTTCTTTGCATGGAGTCTGACCCCAAATTAATGCGCTAATCTATTCTTGAATTCATTCTTTTATCTATTCGTTCTTGCATTCGTCCGGGTAATTCCGGATAATTTCATTCCATTGAAAATCTCACGGCCAGGATCATGGCAGCACCAAACAGACTGAACGAGCTACTTGCCTTGTTGGCATCTGGGCCGCAGGACGCTGCGTCGCTGTGCCAACGCCTTGGGATATCGCAACCCGTGTTTTCGCGCCTGGTGCAAGGTGCGGGCGGGCATATTGTGCGGATTGGCGCAGCACGAAGTACCCGGTATGCCCGGATCCGTCCGATCCGGGAGCTGGGATCTTGTTTCCCGGTGTTTATGGTGGGGCCGGATGGTCAGATTTCGCCATGGGGGCAATTGCGTACCTTGCATAATCATTGGCATGTATTTGCGCCCGATGGGTCTGCCA
>JBDLSU010000076.1:0-11037 GCA_039799405.1 Pseudomonadota bacterium
TACGCCGCTCAGCAAATTGTTTGCAACAATCTGGCGGGCAGTGATTCTGAAATATTGCAGCATGCGCCGCCCGAACTATCGGACGGTGAGCGGCGCGCCTTTGTCGATGCGATTCAATACGATCTGGATTATTTGTACGATGGCAATGTGGCGCGGTTTCGCCTGCGTTTTTCCGAGTATGAACGCTGGCGCTTCAAGCGCTATCGTGTTTAAGCCGGGCTTGCAGGTATCAGGGCAGCTACATCCGGTGGAAAACCTCGGGCGAAGCTCAGGCAGCGAACAACAGTGCCGTCTTTTCAGGTTCGCTACTCGTGTCCTGCATTGAGGCGCGCTGTTGCAAGGCTTGTCCTATCATCACCAGCACCGGGCCTTGCGCTTCGGGCAAGCCCAGTTCAAGTTGTGCCAGCGTCATGCGCAGGATGCGTTGTTCCGGGCGGCTGCAATTTTCGATTACGATCACCGGCAAATCTGCACTACGACCTTGCGCGCGCAAGGCGCGGGCGGTGGCGATTGCCTCGCGTCCGCCCATGTATTGCACCAGCGTGTCACAGTCGGGCAGGGTGGTTGACTGCGATTGGTCGGGTGCGGTGCTGGAAGTAAAAAACGCCACGCTGCGCGAGACGCCACGTTTGGTCAAGGGTTGTTTGGTGGCGCTGGCAGCAGCTAGCGCTGTGGTAATGCCGGGCACCACTTCGGTTTCGATGCCGGCCAGTTCGAGCGCACTCAATTCTTCATCGGCGCGACCAAACAACATTGGGTCGCCACCTTTCAGGCGCACTACCAAATCATGTTTTTGCGCCAGATCGATCATTTGTTTATTGATAAAAGCCTGGGCGGTGGAGCGTTGGCCGCAGCGCTTGCCAACCAATACCAGTTTGGCTTGTGGGCATAGTTGCAAAATCTCCCCGGTTACCAGCGCGTCGTGCATCACTACATCGGCTTGCGCCAGCAGGCGTGCTGCGCGCAGGGTCAGCAAATCGGCTGCGCCGGGACCCGCACCGATCAGAACAACTTTTCCGGGCTTGCGCTGCTGGTTCACGATGACTCCTTGCGATGGATAAATTTAAGGTGAAAATCAAGCCCGGATTGGTGCAGGCCGGGCTATTCCTTGCTAATGGCTACGAATCGTTGCCAATGGTGCAAACGGTGCGCGGCGTTGGTGCAAGTGCCGCTGTCTGCACCGGCTTTAACACTTTATGCACGAATCATGCCAGCAGCCACGGTCTGATGGGTCACTTCATCAATCAAAATAAAGGCTCCGGTGGCACGAATATCGGCATAACTGTCCGCTGCCAGTGGCTGTTGCACGGTCAGGTGAATATGCGCAATATCATTCAATTTCAAGCCCTCAGCACTGAGTCTTTGCTGGGTATTGATGTCGAGCAGTGATTCAATCCGGGTCACCTTGGCTGCGGTTTGTTTGGTGGTGTGCTTGATCCAGTATTTGCGCCGCATATCCAGCGCTTCTTCGCTTAGCCAGCAGACATCGGCCTGCACGGTTTTCAGCAATTGCGCCGGACTACTGGCTGCGGCCAGCATGTCGCCGCGTGAAATATCGCGATATTCCTCCAGCAACAGCGTAACCGATTGTCCCGGGCCAGCGTATTCGAGCGAGCCATCCAGCGTCAGGATATCCTTGACGGTGGCACTGTGACCGCTTGGTTGCACCACCAGTTGATCGCCCTTTTTGACGCTGCCTGCTTCAATTCGTCCCATATAGCCACGAAAATCATTGGCTTCATGACCGTTATGGCGCGCCACCAGTTGCACCGGGAAGCGCAAGGGTTGCTGATGCGCTTCATCGTAGACCGATAACTGTTCCAGCAATTCGATCAGGGTCGGACCCTGATACCAGGGCATATTTTCGCCTGCTTCCACCACATTGTCGCCACTTAAGGCCGACAGTGGGATGGTCTGGATGTCTTTCAGGCCCAATTGCTGACCAAATTCGCGATATGCGGCCACGATGCGCTCATAGACGCGCTGATCGTAATTCACCAAATCCATTTTGTTGACGGCTACTACGATGTGTTCAATGCGCAGCAAGTGGGCAATGGTGGAATGGCGTTTGGTCTGGATCAGTAACTCGACGCTGCCATCCTCGCCCAGTTTGACCTTGGAAACATCGACCAAAATGATGACGGCATCGGCGGTGGAGGCACCGGTCACCATATTGCGGGTGTATTGCTCGTGGCCCGGGGTGTCGGCAATGATGAACTTGCGCTTGGGTGTGGCGAAATAGCGATACGCCACGTCGATGGTGATGCCTTGCTCGCGCTCGGCTTCCAGGCCGTCGGTGAGTAAGGACAAATCGATGGTATCGCCAACGGTGCGCTTGTGTTTGGCGCGTGACATGGCGTCAAGCTGGTCGGCAAAAATGCCTTTGCTGTCAAATAACAGGCGACCAATCAGGGTGCTTTTACCATCATCGACCGAGCCTGCGGTAATAAAGCGCAGCATGCCAGCGCTGTTGTCGGTGGGGTTGCTTTTTTCAGTGTTGGTGCTGGTCATCAGAAATATCCTGCTTTCTTGCGTTTTTCCATAGAGGCTTCCGAAGTCTGGTCATCCATGCGGGTGGCACCACGTTCGGTAATTTGCGTGATCGCGGTTTCAGCGATAATCGCATCGACTGTACTGGCGCTGGAGGCGACCGGGCAGGTGCAGGAAATATCGCCGACGGTACGAAAACGCACGGTCTGGGTTTCAATCGTTTCACCCGGCAAAGCCGGGGTCAGGTCTGTTAATGGCACTAACAGGCCGGAGCGGGGAATCACCTGGCGTTGATGGGCGAAATAGATATTGGGCAGCGCCAGTTTTTCGCGTGCGATGTATTGCCATACGTCCAGCTCGGTCCAATTGGAAATCGGGAACACCCGCATGTTTTCACCGGGGTGAACCCGGGTATTGTACAAATCCCATAATTCCGGGCGTTGCGCTTTCGGATCCCATTGGCCAAATTCATCACGGAAAGAAAAAATCCGTTCTTTGGCACGGGCTTTTTCTTCATCACGGCGCGCACCACCGATGCAGGCATCAAATTTGTGTTCGGCAATGGTTTCCAGCAAAGTGACGGCCTGGGCGGCGTTGCGCGAATCGGTTTGTGGATTGCGCAGGCGCACGGTGCCGCGCTTGATCGATTCTTCTACCGAGCCGACGATCAGGGTTTCACCCAGCTCGGCCACGCGGCGGTCACGAAACGCGATCACTTCCGGGAAATTGTGACCGGTATCGACATGCACCAGCGGGAACGGGAATTTGCCGGGGCGGAAGGCTTTTTCGGCGATGCGCAATAACACCACCGAGTCTTTGCCGCCGGAAAACAAGAGGGCCGGGCGGGTACACTCGGCGGCCACTTCCCGCATGATGTGGATGGCTTCGGATTCGAGATAATCGAGATGCCGTTGATTGATTTGGGTACTGCTTGCCAGGGAGTTGTCCATAGTTTGATTTCAGTGTTCAGACAGATTTGATTCGTATCAGCTTGCCATCGACAAAATGCAAGCCACATTCTTTGGATTCCGGGTTTTCCCACCACCAGCGTCCGGCGCGCACATCTTCACCGGGTTCAATGGCGCGGGTGCAGGGTTCGCAACCGATGGACGGGTAACCGCGGTCATGCAGGGCATTATAGGGCACCTGCCGCGACTTGAGATAATGCCACACGTCGTCTTCGCTCCAGTCGGCCAAGGGGTTGAATTTTTCCAGACCATGGGCGCTGTCGTATTCTTGCACTGCCAATTCCTGCCGGGTGCTGGATTGGGCACGGCGCTGACCAGTGACCCAGGCTTGCTGGCCCGCCAGCGCACGACCCAGTGGTTCTACCTTGCGGATGCGGCAGCATTCCTTGCGCAACTCAATACTGTCGTAAAATGCGTTCAAGCCTTTGGTTACGACATAGTTTTGCACGGCCTGCGGATCGGGCTGGTACAGGGTGATGTCGTAATCGTAATGCGCCTTGACACGGGTAATCATGTCCAGCGTTTCGGTGTGCAGGCGACCGGTTTGCAGCGAGAAAATGCTGATGGGTAATTTATCCGTCAAGATCAGGTCGGTCAGCACCATGTCTTCTGCGGCCAGACTGGAGGCAAAAACCACGCTGGTATAGCGCTCAGTAATATTGCGCAAAGTTTGGCGGGTGGTGGTCAGTAATTGTTCAAACACCAGGCCAGGTTCAATCACCGCACTCATACTGCGCCCTCGGTTGCAGCCGCTACGGCGCTGGCCTGACCGCGTTCGGCGCGGCGGAACAGCGGTGATTTTTGATCCAGCGAATCCTGATAGGTTTCCGAAAACACGGTCAAGCCTTTCAGCGCATCGTGAATATCTTTATCGGCGCGTACTTCAAAGGCATCAAAGCCGACCCGCTTCATGTAAAACAACTGGTCGCGCAACACATCGCCAATGGCACGGATTTCGAGCGGGTAATGTAAACGGCGGCGCAGGTTATAGGCAATCGAAAAACCACGTCCGTCGGAAAATTTGGGGAAATCAATTGCAATCACCGCAAAATGTGCCAGATCATCGGCCACATCGGCGGCCTGGGCGTTGCTGGGCAACCATACGCCCAGTTGCGCCCGGCTTTGCAAACGGCTGCGCTGCGCCTGCCACACGGCCAGTGGCACAATCACGCTGCCAGCGGGCACCTCGATCAAAGTGACATCATCGCCTTCTTCCAGGCGCAAAACTGACCAGTGATTTGGCACCACTTCCTGATGCTTGATAATTTGCGCGGCGGTTTTGAGTTGCTGCATTGCCTGGTTTCCGGTTTGGTTGTCAGTCTGGTTGGTGGTTTGGGTTGGCTCAAGCATATTCATCTTCTCCTACCAGTTGACCACCTTTGATCGGGCTGGCATACACATGTTCTTTAAACGGGGCTACCCCCAAGCGGCCTACGGTATCGATAAAGCGCTCATGTTCGATCCGGTCGCGCACATACACTTGCAAAATGCGCTCAATCACGCCAGGCATTTGCTGCGACGAAAACGAAGGGCCAATGATTTTGCCAATCGCGCTGGTATTACCCTGGGCACCACCAATGGAAACCTGATACCACTCCGAACCATCCTTGTCCACCCCCAAAATGCCGATATTGCCGACATGGTGGTGACCGCAGGCATTAATGCAGCCAGAAATATTGAGTTCGATCTCGCCAATGTCGTGCTGGAAATCCAGGTCGTCAAAGCGCTCGGCAATGGCTGCGGCAATCGGGATCGATTTGGCGTTGGCCAACGAGCAAAAGTCGCCACCCGGGCAGCAAATCATGTCGGTCAACAAACCGATATTTGGCGTCGCCAGGCCATGCGCCTTGGCTTCTTGCCACAGTGCGAATAATTCGCTCTCGCGCACATCGGCCAGCACAATGTTTTGTTCATGGGTAACGCGCAATTCGCCAAAGCTGTAGCGATCAGCCAGATCGGCCATAAAGTCCATTTGTTCGGCTGTGGCATCGCCCGGTGGTACCCCGGTTTTCTTCAGCGATAACAATACAATCGCATAGCCTGGCACCTTGTGCGCTTTGACGTTGCGCTTGTTCCAGTTATCGAAGGCTTTGCTATCGGCCCGTTGCGCCGCCAGACCGGCAAACGGTGTCAGGTTTTGATAGTCATGCGGAGTGAAATAGGCGGCAACCCGGTTGATTTCGTCCAGCGTCAGGGTGGCCGGGCCATCTTTCAGGTCCTGCCATTCTTGCTCGACCTGACGGGCAAATTCTTCCGCGCCCATGGCTTTGAGCAAAATCTTGATGCGGGCCTTGTACTTGTTGTCGCGCCGTCCGTGTGCATTGTAGACGCGCATGATGGCTTCGATATAGCTGAGCAAATGTTCGCGCGGCAAAAATTCGCGGATGGTGCTGCCAATGATGGGGGTACGCCCCATGCCGCCACCCACCATGACTTTGAAGCCGATTTCCTGCTGTTCGTTATACACCACGGTCAGGCCGATATCGTGGATTGCAATCGCAGCGCGGTCTTCTTTTGCACCATTGATGGCGACTTTGAATTTGCGCGGCAAGAAGGCAAATTCCGGATGGAAAGTGGACCATTGGCGCAGAATTTCGGCATAGGGGCGTGGATCGATGATTTCGTCATGCGCCACGCCAGCGTATTCATCCGAGGTGGTATTGCGGATGCAATTGCCGGAGGTTTGAATCGCATGCATTTCAACGGTGGACAAGGCTTCCAGAATATCCGGTGCCTGTTCCAGATTGATCCAGTTAAATTGAATGTTCTGGCGGGTGGTGAAGTGACCATAGCCGCGATCGAATTTGCGCGAAATATGGGCAAACATGCGCATCTGGCTGGACGACAACAAACCGTAAGGTACGGCAATGCGCAGCATATAGGCGTGGCGTTGATGGTACAAACCATTTTGCAAGCGCAGTGGTAAAAATTCTTCTTCCTGCAATTCGCCCGCCAGGCGTCGTTGTACTTGATCGCGAAATTGCGCGACACGTTCCTTGACGATCAGGTGGTCGTATTGGTCATAACGATACATTCTCAATCCTTTTTTGAAGTCTGTTCAAACTGCCAGAGGGTGCGGGTTAATGGTCAGAATATCAGTTTGGCGGCAACAGTGGTTAATGTTGTCGCTAATAAACCGCGCAAAAAGCGCTCAGGTACGGCGCGCGCCACGAAGGAGCCAATCGTAATGCCGGGCACCGAGCCAATCAGCAGTGTCGCCAGCAATGTCCAGTCAATCGAGCCCAGGTACCAATGGCCGAAGGCGGCAATTGCGGTCAAAGGCACTGCGTAGGCGATGTCGGTGCCGGCAATTTCGGCGGGAGTCAAATGGGGATACATCATCACCAGCAGGGTGGCACCAATTGCGCCAGCACCAATCGAAGAAATCGTTACCAGTGCGCCGAGTACCAAACCCGCAATGATGGTGGCGGCATCAAGTTTTGTGCCTTGCAACTGGCGTTCCGGATGGGCATTGATCCAGGCCATGATTTTGCGTTTGAATAACAGGGCACACACTGTCAATAACACTGAACCAGCAATTGAATAGCGGATGATCTGGCCAATTTCCTTGTTCAAGGTACCAAACTCCTTCAACCAAAGGGTGGCCAGAATCGCTGCGGGCAGGGCACCCATGCACAATAATTTGACGATGCGCCAGTTGACGGTGCCGCGCATTTTGTGGGTAAGTGTACCTGCGCTCTTGGTGATCGAGGCAAACGCCAGGTCGGTGCCGACTGCTACCGTGGGCGATACGCCAAACAACAGGGTCAGCATGGGTGTCATCAGCGAACCGCCACCAACGCCCGTCATACCGACCAATAAGCCGACTGCAAATCCGGAAAAAACAAATGATAGTGTCATAATGCCTCGCGCAAAGTTTGAGGAATCGTAATAAACTATCGCCTTATTCCAAACTACTTCCTAATCATTTGCTTATATGCTGAAATCGTATATAGGAAATGCTGGCGATTTTGGTGTTATAAATTGAATTAATGAAATTGTTTTTAACATTGGGGTGATATGAATCTTCATCAATTGCGCTTTGTGCGTGAAGCGGTACGGCAAAACTTTAATTTGACCGAAGCTGCCAAATCCCTGTTTACCTCGCAACCAGGGGTCTCGAAAGCGATTATTGAACTGGAAGAAGAACTGGGAGTGGACATTTTTACCCGCCACGGCAAGCGCATTCGGGGATTGACCGAACCGGGCCGGGTGGTGTTGCAATCGGTGGAATTGATCATGAAAGAAGTCGATAGCCTCAAACGTATCGGCAAGGAATTTGCAGCGCAAGACAGCGGTAGCCTGACCATTGCCACCACTCATACCCAGGCGCGTTATGCATTGCCCCGGGTAGTGCAGGCCTTTATGCTCAAATACCCCAAGGTGCGCTTGTCGCTGCTACAGGGCAATCCCAAACAAATTGCAGAAATGATTCAAAAAGATCAGGCTGATCTGGCGATAGCGACCGAATCGATTGCGGAAGTCGATGGTCTGGTCACCATGCCGTGCTATCAGTGGGAACATGTGGTGGTGGTGGTGCCGGATCATCCATTGCTGAAAGTGAAAGAAATTTCGCTTGAAGATATCACACAGTATCCTTTGATTACCTATGATGCCGCTTTTGCCGGGCGCACCAGGATTGATCATGCTTTTGCCGTGCGCCACCTGAAGCCGGATGTTTTGCTGGAAGCCATTGATGCCGACGTAATCAAGACCTATGTAGAACTTGGGATGGGGGTTGGCATTATTGCTGGTATGGCGTTTGATGCCGAGCGCGACAAGGGCTTGCGTGCCATTGCCGTTGGTCATTTGTTTGGCTTGAATGTATCGCGGCTGGCGGTCAAGCAGGGGGCGTATCTGCGTAGCTATGTTTACACCTTTATTGAATTACTGACCCCGAGCCTGACCCGCAAGATGGTGGATCAGGTCATGCAGGGCGAATATGAGAGCTATGAGTTATAGAGCTGCGATAACAACAGTGATAACAGCAGCGATAACGGTGGCGTGGTGCCAGGTTTGTCGTCAGTATTGAAACTGTAAACCCGAGCCCGTATGACAGAAATCGCCTTCGGTTTGATGCTGTTTTTGCATGACCATATGGCGTGCCGCGAACATCGGGTGCTGTAATGCTTCATCCAGGCGCAATACCGGGCTGACACAGCAATCAACATCAGCAAACAACGCGCTCCAGTGTGCCAGAGGCTGGCTGATAAACAGGGTTTCCAATTGTTTTTGAATCGCATTGGATTCGGTACTGGTCGGTGCCAGGCCACACATCCAGTGCTGTTGGCGTAGATCCGGGCGTTGCAGGGTGTCGCAAAACAATTGCCAGAATTTTAATTCTAGTGCGCCCACTGCCAAATAGCGGCCATCCTGGGTGGCATATACCTGATAGCAGGGTGCGCCACCCGTTAATAAATCCTGGCCGGGGGCAGGTAATTGGCCGAAGCCGTTCCACGACACACGGGGCATGATGTTGTTCGATAACACCACATCGGTCATCGAAACATCGATAAAGCGCCCCGGCCCGCCCATTTTGACTGCCACCAGTGCGGCCAATATGCCTTGCACTGCCGCTTGCGCACCACCCAGAATATCGGCAATTTGCAAATTCGGTAGCGCCGGTTTGGCATCAGGCAAGCTGTTTTGCTGCAACACGCCCGCATAACTGAGGTAATTGATGTCATGGCCCGCCATCAGCGCCATCGGCCCACTTTGTCCATAACCCGAAATGGCACACATTACCAGATGGGGGTTGTGTTGTTTTAATGTCGCCCAGCTCAGGCCCAGTTTGTCCATCACGCCGGGGCGAAAACTCTCGATTACCACATCGGCCTGTTGCACCATTTGTAAAAACTGTTGTCTTGCCTCGCTTTGTTTCAAATCCAGTCGTAAAAAATGCTTGCCGTGATTAATCGAGACGAAAAACTGCGAAACCTGGTGTTTGACCGGGCCAATCAGACGGGCATAGTCGCCAATTCCGGGTTCTTCAATTTTGATCACCTCTGCGCCCATTTCTGCCAGCCGCAAGCAGGCCAGCGGGCCTGGTAGCAATCGGGTTAAATCCAGTATGCGGATGCCTTGTAAAGGTTGGTCGGCTTGTTTGGCTGGTGCAGCCGGTGCAGGTGATTGAGATGGAGTCATGGCAGCGTTCAGGCAGGGTTTTCTCGGAGCCAAAACAGGAATTCTGGCCCGATTCTGTTTATCATTGTTTGTCATTTTACCTATTTGTAATCGCCTCCATGAAAAAAGATCCACGTTTCCCCAATTTATTCATCCTTGATCACCCTTTGATTCAACATAAACTGAGTCATATGCGCGATAAAACCACCTCTACCCGCACCTTTCGTGGTTTGCTGCGTGAATTGACTTTGCTGATGGGCTATGAAATCACGCGCGATTTGCCGATGACGACCAAGGCGATTGAAACCCCATTGCAAGCCATGGATGCGCCAGTGATCGCCGGGCGCAAATTGGCGGTGGTGCCGGTGTTGCGTGCAGGTATCGGTATGAGTGATGGCTTGCTTGATCTGGTGCCAGCGGCGCGGGTTGGGCATATCGGGGTCTATCGTGATCCGGATACGCTGCAACCGGTCGAATATCTGGTGCGCTTGCCGGATCTGGCCGAACGCACCTTTATTTTGTGCGACCCGATGCTGGCAACTGGTAATTCTGCGGTACACGCGGTCAATGTCATGAAAAACCGGGGCGTGCAAGATGAGCAAATCATCTTTCTGTCGCTGGTGTCGGCACCGGAAGGGGTGGCGGAATTTCAAAAGCATCATCCGGGTGTAAAGGTGTACACGGCGTCACTCGATTCGCACCTGAACGAACATGCATATATTGTGCCCGGTCTGGGGGATGCTGGTGACCGGATTTTTGGCACAAAGTAAGGCAATGCTTGACGTCGAATTCCGAATAGCGGACGATGCAAGACATTCATTGGCAACAGCAGGAGTGTGGTGATGCAAGAACCAGGAATGCCAGCGGACGAAGAGGCACGTCTGGCGGAGTTACACTCATTACGGCTATTGGATGCGCCTCCCGATCCCCGTTTTGACCGGATAACCGAATTGACCCGGCGCTTGTTTCAAGTGCCGATTGTGTTTATTTCCCTGGTAGACGCTGATCGCCAGTTTTTCACGTCACGCCAGGGCTGTGAAGCCACCGAAACCTCGCGCAGGATTTCGTTTTGTGGCCATGCGATTTTGCAGGACGACATCTTTATCGTGCCCGATACCTGGCACGATGCGCGCTTTGTCGATAATCCGCTGGTCACCGGCGATCCCTTCATCCGGTTTTATGCGGGTTTTCCTTTGTCTGGCCCGACAGGCAAGCATATTGGCACCTTGTGCATCATTGACCGGGTACCACGCCTTATCGATGCCCAGCAATTAATGAATTTGCGCGATATCGGGCATTGGGTCGAAACCGAAATGCAAGTGCTGCTGGCGCAAGAGTCGGCTCGCCTGCTGCACTGTGAATTTATTTCCACCGTTTCCCATGAGTTGCGCACTCCTTTGACATCGATCCGGGGCTCGCTCGGATTAATGGCGTCCGGAGCGGTCGGTGAAATTCC
>JBDLSU010000077.1:0-6309 GCA_039799405.1 Pseudomonadota bacterium
TGCCGTCATTCCTGCGAAGGCAGGAATCCAGTTCTATGCGAATTATTGACGGTTCTACTCCGCGCTAGCACTGGATTCCCGCCTTCGCGGGAATGACGGTGCCCGAGGCTGAACAGTTACCAAAAATCCTGAAAAGTGATACAGTTAGCCAAATCTTTTCAAGCGGTCAAAAATCATCACCATGCTTGCGCAACGTAAAAATCTGCCGATCGGCATCGAAACCTTTTCGGAAATCATTTCCAAGGGCTGTTATTACGTCGATAAAACCCACTTTGCCCGGCAGTTATTGCAACATGGGAAGTATTTCTTCTTGTCGCGCCCACGCCGGTTTGGCAAAAGTCTGTTTCTCACTACCCTGCGCGAACTGTTTGAAGGCAACCAGGTCTTGTTTCGTGGTTTGTCTATTCATGATCAATGGGACTGGAACCAGACTAATCCAGTGGTAAGTATCAGCTTTGGCGAAGGGGTATTGGCATCACGCGCGGCGCTGGATGAAAAAATTCGTGAGATTTTGCAGGACAATCAGGAACGGCTGGGCATACAGTGCAGCCACAGTAGCATTTCCGGCCAGTTTTCCCAATTATTGCGTCTGGCGCATAAAAAATTTGGTCGTGCGGTAGCGGTGCTGATTGATGAGTATGACAAGCCTATACTGGACAACATCACCGACCCCGGCACGGCTCTGGCGATGCGCGAAGGCTTGAAGAATTTTTACTCGGTCATCAAAAGTGCTGACGCCGATATCCACTTTGCTTTCATGACGGGGGTGTCGAAGTTCAGCAAAGTCAGTTTATTTTCCGGTTTAAATAACCTCAACGACATTACGCTCGATAGCCGCTATTCTGCCCTGTGCGGTTATACCGATGACGATGTCGATAGCGTATTTGCCGCAGAATTACCGGGCCTTGAGCGCGAACAAATCCGGCGCTGGTATAACGGTTACCATTGGCTTGGGCAAGCGGTGTATAACCCGTTTGATTTGCTGCTGTTGTTTGACAAGCGCAAATTCAACCCGTATTGGTTTGAATCAGCGACACCGGCATTTTTAATCAAACTGCTGACCGAACGTGAAGCCTGGTTGCCAACCCTGGATAAAACCGTGGCCGATGCCGATTTGCTGGCCGCGTTTGATGTGGAAGAAATTTCCACCACTGCGCTGATGTTTCAGGCCGGGTATTTGACCATTGAGCGCGAGTTGCAGGTAGCCGGACGCTACTACTACCAATTGCGTTTCCCGAATCATGAAGTGCGGCAAAGCCTGTATGGTGGCTTGCTGCGCGTCTGGACTGGCAACCCGGACGCAGGCGTCCAACATAAAATGGATTTACCCGCGATTCTTGCAGCAGGCGACATGCATGCCTTGCAAAGTTTGCTGCAGGCATTTTTTTCCAGCATCCCTTATAACTGGCATGTGAATAACCCGATTGCTAATTATGAAGGCTATTACGCCAGTGTGTTCTATGCCTGGTTTAGCGCCAGTGGTCTGGATGTGATAGCCGAAGATGTGACCAGCAAGGGCCGGATTGACTTGGCGCTGCAACTACCCGAGCGCATCTATTTGTTTGAATTTAAACTCAGCGGTCTGGCACCAGGCCAGGCGCTGCAGCAACTGAAGGATAAAGCGTATGCCGACAAATATCGGGCAGCGGGTGTGCCGATTTATTTGATCGGCATTGAGTTTTCGCGGGAACAGCGCAATGTGCGGTTGTTTGAGTCGGAAATCCTGACGCCGCTCACTTAGCTATCGCTGGTTTGTTGTAAATCATCCCGGGGCGATGTCGGGTTCGGGGTGAACGGCAACGCCGCCAAATTACTGTCGCCATACACTTTCAGCACTTCAGAAATAATCACCTGATAGCCATCGAGCCAGTTGGCTTGTTTGGACTTGGCTTCCAGGTGTTTCGGGTGCTGCATCAGGGCGCGCAGTGCTTCCAACGATTCCCAGTAATATACATTCGCGATTACGCCAGTGCTGGGATTGTCCCAGCTTTCTTCCCCCAGATAACCGGGGCTGGCTTTGGCGGCGTCGGCAATAGCTTGATCGAGTCGATAAAATTCATCGTCGTACTGCTTTTTTTTGAACAGGAAGGTGGCGCTATACATGGTGGTTGATAAACCGCTTAAATGGATTAAAAATGCTGCAAAGGCCGACATAGTTGCCAGCTTTTGCAGCCGAGTTTGATGCAATACCAGCGCTTATTTGCCAGCTTTGTTTTTGGCCAATTCTTCCTGATCCCAGGCTTTTTTAAATTCCACCAGATCCCAGTTCATATTCCAGTTTTTCAGATAGTCTGCAATCGGTGGCAAACCGATGGCGAGGCGGCGTTGATCCAGCTTGTCCGGGTCGGCCACTGGCATCAGGCGCATTTTGCCTTTGCTGTCGGATTGCAATTGGCTGCCATACAATTGGCGCTTGCCTTCGCCAATCGCCACCCGGTCTTCCAGCAAGGCCAGGTCGCTAGCGCTGGCGTTTTTGTTTTTGACCGCTTCGCGCATCATTGGCAGATATTTTTGCTGGGTCGCCAGATCGCTGTGCTGAATCACCAAAAACAAGGTTTGATTGGCGCGCGGCCCGACCTTGTTTGGCCCGACCCAGCCGTGCTGATCCAGAATCGCTTTGATTTCGACCAGATTGGCCTCATCGGTTTTGCGCATCGCTTCAAACAGCGCTTTGACTTCTTTGGAATCAAGGCCATATTTTTGCTGGGTAGCCTGAATTTGCGCGCGCTCTTTTTGATCGGACTGGAAAATCTTTAACAGTTGCTGTTGCAAGGGCTTGTCATAAGCCTTTTCGATTTCCGCTTTTTTCTGCGCCAGCGCATTCATCAGGGCTTGCCAGCGCGGGTCGTTGCGCAGGCTGCTTAGGTCGCTGTCCTGCTGGTATTCCTCCGCTTCAAACTCGGCGGATTTGACGGTTTGCTGCAGCCAGGCAAACGCCTGATCATTTTGCCCAGCCAGTGCGGCGCTACAGGCGGCGTTGTACAGGTCGGTGCTGTTGCTGTGATCGAGCACAAACGCAGCGCGATACGCTTCCACCGCTTTGGCGTAAGCTTTTTCCTGGGCCAGGGTGTCGGCTTTTTGTTTCAGGGTGACATAGTCCTGGGCGGATGCGTGCAGGCTGAGGCTGAGTAAAACCAGGGCGAGAATTCGTTTCATGCGGTGAGCCTTTCTTGTTTGCATGAGGTGGTGATGGCACATATTGACTTTGTTGAAATATGAGCCGGGTGGAATGCATCTTGCAGCGATACATTACGTGTTTGATAAGACGTGGGGATTGTATCAAAGAAATGGCGATTTATGACAGGCGCGTTTGGCAAGCATGATCCCGCGTTATTCGATGTTGTCTGGTTTTTTCTAGGGGAAATTTTATTGTCAATCTGAAATTAAAACCCTATACTGGGCAACATCCCTGTCTGATTCCCTTCCTGTCACTTGAATTTGTTTTGTTGTGATTCCAGGTGTTATTTTCAGAACTTTTTATTAATCTTTCGTTTTTGGAGCGAGAAGATGTGCCCTTTACCCAAGCCAAGTTTCACCATGCCACCCCCCAAATCCCAATCTAAATCATTTAATCTGACAAAAATAAATATGCTGGCAAATGCTGTCGCCTATACCCAGACTAGTGATGGTTCGCGTCTTCCAGAAGAAAAACAAACCGTTCTTGCTAATGCGACAACTATAGCAAGGTGTGCCATACGGCAAGTCTATGACGAAATGGAAAGTGTACTGCGAAACTATGATCCAAAGTCAGGATTTAATTTTATTGAGGATCGTGAAAACATCCTTTTTTATTTCCATCGCTGGTTCAACATCAAGGGTTCACATGCCATGTTGAGTGGGGACGCTTATCGGGATCACATTAAAACCTTTTTGAAAAATTGTGGCAATTTGAAGTGGGGAGCCAATGAACCACTGGAAATTATGGATATTAATTTCACTAACCCCGATATCGACCCAAAGTTGATGGGCTATGTCCGGATCCATGGCGAAAAAGCGGAAGAGCAGCGTGGTGGAAGAATTCATATTAATTTTACAATGATTAGCGATGCACACACCGTAGCAACGACGCTGGTGCACGAAATGTCGCACAAGTTTGCCCGAACTATTGATATTTCTGGAGACTCTTATATCGGTCCCAACAATTTGGAAGGCCTGGGCAGCAATCCTGTAAACTATGGACCAACAATTCTACTGACCAATGCAGACAACTATGCTGTATTTATTATTCAGGTCGTGCAGCGAAGGGCAAAATTCAAGCCTTTTGTAGTGGAACAAGAAGACAACAAAAAGAAAAGCGGTGGATCGTCATCCGCTTCTTCATCCTCAAGCAGTAGTTCAAGCAGCACCACGTCGCCAGGGTGAATTAATGGCCCGGTTTGATTTGGCAAGCATGTCTTTATTTTGAATCGTTCTTGGCCGCTTTGGCGATGGCATAGCGTTCCAGGCTTGCTGCTGGCCACAGCTTGGCGGCATCGTAATATTCGGCAAAGGCGGGTGTCGCCGCATCCAGTTGCAGCCACGGCTGTTTCGATTGCACATAAATATGCGCCAGCGGTGGCAGCAAGTTGGGCTGGTCCAGCGTGCCCACCCGCACGTAGCGCGTTACCGCCTGGCGCGAGCCGTGTTCATTCCACATCGCGGTTTTACAGCTTTTGCAACGGATAACCCAGTGGCGGTTGCCGCTGTCGGTGGGGACTTTGACGTATTCCACTTCGCCGCACAGCAAACTCATTTGGGTGAATTCGATCATGGCGTGGTGGGCAAAGGGTGTGCCGGTTTCGCGCTGGCAGCGGGTGCAGTGGCAGCAGTGTACGAACATGGGGTTGCGCAGCAGGCGGTAGCGGACTTGGCCGCAGGCGCAGCCGCCGTCAAAGGTGGGTTCGGGTGGGCTGGGGGGCATGGTTGGGTTTTGGTTGGCTGGTCAGGGTTTGCTTGGTGTTTTAACGGCAGCACGGTTTTTGATGGCTTGTTCTGCCAGCGCTTGGTAGGGTTTGCATTCCGCGTGGGTTTGCATCCATTGGCGCAGGGCGGTATCGGTGATTTCGGCGGGGAGTTTCCTACCATATTCGTTATGTTTGATCATAGCTTGTGCGACTGATTTATTGCTACAAGCTGTTTGCAACCACGCCAGGGAAAATTTTTCCGCATCCTTAGGAGGTAACTTGGGAGCTGTCCAAGTTTTATTGCGTTTGTCGATTTTAGTCCAGGCTTCGGTTAAATATTTCAATCTGTCAGGCGATAAGGATTTGGCCCAATCTTCCTTCAGCATCGGTAGCAATGACGCAGATTTGCTCAAATCCGGGGTGCCACTGCTTGCGGTAAATTTGGCAATATCCTGCAGGACGCTGCCATGTAATGCTGCCTTTTCAAGGTTAGTGCCATCAATGTTTAAAGCTGTGAGGTCTGTGCCCTGCAACTGTGCTGCGCGAAGGTCTGCGCCCTGCAACTGTGCTGCGCGAAGGTATGCGCCCTGCAACTGTGCTGCGAGAAGGTATGCACCTTGCAACTGTACGTCGTGAAGGACTGCGCCCTGTAACTGTGCTTTGATAAGATATGCCCCCTGCAACTGTGCGAGGTTAAGATATGCGCCCTGCAACTGTGCTTCGCGAAGGTGTGCCCCTTGCAATTGTGCTGTGTAAAGGAATGTGCCTTGCAACTGTGCTGCGTAAAGGTCTGCGTCATGCAATTGTGCTACGCTAAGGTCTGCACCATGCAATTGTGTATTGCGAAGTTTTGCCCCTTTCAAGCTGGCATTAAATAGATTGGCAGCTTTAAGTTTCGCCTGACTAAAATCCACCCTCGGCATCACAGCATTACTAAAATTAGCAAACCCAAATCGTCTGTTGCTTAAATCCAGCGGCGGTGCCGTATTTTCCCAAAGCTGCGCATCGCTTTTTTCCGGCTCCATTATTTTGGCAATCTGAAAATGCTTCTCTTCCAGCTTCACGCGGTAATTCGGCACTGTCAGGCGCGGTACCAAAGTCAGCCCAAAAATGGGTTGAATCTCTTTTTCAACTCTAATCACCAACTCCACTATGTCCGCAGGCCGATTGAAATCAAGATGCATCTGAATCAACCCATACAACCACAATGTCCAACACCCCGCCAAACTACTCACTCCCAGCAACAGCACCCGCAAATTCACCACCTTGCGCGCCCAGCGCCAAAGCCAGAACGTCACCGGCTTCGCCCCAAAGCGCGGCCAATACCAAACCAGCCAGGCCACATCCAGCAAAATCAGCAGCAAATGCCACCCAGTAAAAAAGTAACTCTGCAAATCCGCAAACCGGATCAAAAAAATCACCAGCA
>JBDLSU010000078.1:0-7853 GCA_039799405.1 Pseudomonadota bacterium
CAAACGGCAAGCCATCACTGGCTTGACCGGGCACCAGATCAAACGGCAGGCTGGCGGCTTCGACCCCGGCCAGTTGCGCGGCAAACCAGTCCTGATGGTAGGCCGCAGGCGTGGCTTGCAGGCGCGCAATAAACTGGCGGTAGGCTGGCGGCGGCGCGGCCGGGCTTTGTGCCTGCCGATAAGCCAGCATGTCTTGCAACAGCCATTCCAGGCTGATGTGGTCACTGATCAAATGGTGGCTCAACATGGCCAGGTAGCAGCCTTGTTCACTGTCGATCAGGCTGATTGCCATCAAGGGGGCGTGGCGGATATCCAGCCGCACCCGCTGCGGGTCGGTAGCCTGCAGCAACTGCGCCAGCGCATCACCCTGATCGGGCTTGCATTGCAATTGCTGCTGCGGCAAATTCACCTGACGCAAGACCACTTGCAGGGTTTGCGGCAAATCTTGCCAGACAAAGGCGCTGCGCAAAATGGCATGGCGCGCAATCAGATGTTGCAAGGCGCTGATAAAGCGCTGGCGCTCGTCAGGCTGATCAAAGCGGAACACGGTGCGCAGCAAATAACTGTCGCCTTGCTGGCTCAGGCGATGGTGGAAGGCAATGCCCTGTTGCAAGGGCGAAAGCGGATAAATGTCGGCGATATTGGCAAAACCACCCGGCACTTGCTGCGCCAGCGCCTGTAACTGGCTGGCTTCCAGTTGTACCAGGTCCAGCATCTGCGGGGTAATTTGTGGCTCCGGCCCGAGTTGGCTGACATCGTCGGGAATCAGGCTGTGGGCATGGCGCGCATCTTGCAGCGCTGCCACGCCAGCCGGTTGCAGGCAAGCGGCCAGTTCATGCAATATGGGCCGGGTAAATACGGTTTTCACCGCCAGCGCCCAGCCCTGCAGGCGCAAGCGTTCTACCAGTTGCACTGCCAGCAGCGAGTGCGCGCCCAGTTCAAAAAAGTGATCATTACGCCCGACCCGCGCTACCTGCAACAGGTCTTGCCACAAATTGGCCAGCAACCTTTCCTGCGCCCCCTGCGGGGCTTGCCAGTCGCGTTGCACTTGCTGATCCGGCTGCGGCAAGGCGCGGCGGTCCAGCTTGCCATTGGCGGTAAGCGGCAAGGCGGGCAATTGCAGATAGCTGGCGGGCAGCATATAGTCGGGCAAATGGCGCGCCAGATGCTGGCGTAATTGGGCCAGATCGATGGCGGGGGGATTGCCTTGCTCATGGCCTTGCTCGCTGCCCGGCTCAGCACCATCCTGCGGCACCAGCCAGGCCAGCAAGCGCTGCCCGCCCGGCGTATTGGCGTCTGACCCCAGCACCACCACATCCTTGATGCCGCCAAAGGCCAGAATTTGCGCTTCAATTTCGGCCAGTTCGATGCGGAAACCACGGATTTTGACCTGGTTATCGACCCGGCCCAGATAATCCAGCGTGCCATCGGCCAAGTAGCGCCCCAGATCGCCACTGCGGTAGCTCGCTTGTGCGCCATCGAGCAAGAAGCGTTCGGCCGTCATGGCCGGGCGATTCAGGTAGCCACGCGCCACCCCGGCCCCGCCAATCACAATTTCACCCACCACACCGGGTGGCAGCGTTTGCTGGTGGTGGTCCAGCAGGCGAATATTGGCATGTGCCAGCGCGCGGCCAATTGGCACCCGCGCATGCAGGCTGGCGTCAAAATTGGCCGGAATATGCCAGATGCTGGCACACACGGTGGCCTCGGTCGGGCCATAGGCATTGAACATGCTGTGACGCCGGGCAAATTGTTGCGCCAGTTGCGGCGGCAAGGCTTCGCCCGCCACGATCAGGGTCAGGCCGGGGAAATGGATTTCGCTGTCCCAGGCCAGCAAGGCAGAAGCAGGCAGGGTGACATGGCTGATGGCATGCTGGCGCAGCGTGGCTTCCAGCTCCGCGCCGGGGCGCAATTGCTCCGGCCCGGCCAGCACCAGCGTCGCCCCATGCGCCAGCGCCATGGTAATTTCCCACACGCTGGCATCAAAACTGAGCGAAGCAAATTGCAAGACCCGGTGCCGGGGCTGGATGTCGAACAAATCGCCCAAGGTGCGTGCCAGTTGCACAATCTGGCGGTGTTCCACCATCACACCCTTGGGTTGGCCGGTGGAGCCGGAGGTGTAAATCACATAGGCCAGATGCTGCGGTTGCAAATTCGGTTGCAAATTCGGCTGCATCTGCTCAGGCTGCGGATTGGTTTCCGGCAGCGGCTGGTTCGCCAGATCATCCAGCCCGTCGAGCCAGAATACCGGCGGCAACTGCTGCGGCAATTGTGCTTGCAAGGGGGTTTCGCTGATCAACAGCACCGCGCCGGAATCGGCCAGCATATACGCCAGCCGTTCGGGCGGGTAATTCGGGTCGAGCGGCACATAGGCGGCACCACTTTTCCAGATCGCCAACAAGGCTACCAGCATGTTGACACCCCGGCTGGCGCACAGCGCCACGATCTGGTCGGGGCCAACGCCCAAGCCAATCAAATGATGCGCCAGACGATTGGCCTGACGGTTGAGTTCGGCATAGCTGAGCGACTGTTGTTGCCAGCGCAGCGCACTGCGTTCCTGGTGTTGGGCTACCTGTTGTTCAAACAACTGATGGATCAGGCTGGCACCAGCGGCGGTGCCATGGGTGGCGCTGGCTGGTGCAGCGGCTGATGCTGCAACTTGTGCTGCTGGACTGGCAGCCATCCACGGCAAGGCCCACAGCGGCAAACTGGCGCTGCGGGCCTGGTTTGCCATCTGTTGCAACAGCGTCAGCCACAGGCCGCGCCAGCGCTCGATACTGCTGGCGTTAAACAAATCGCTGGCGTATTTCAGTTCCCCGGCGATGGTTTGACCATGATCGGTCAGCGACAGGGCCAGATCGAAGCTGATGCTCTGGTGCTGGCTGGCGACGTTATCAATCTGCACGCCATCCCATTGCGGCAACTGCATCGGGGCGGTGTTGTTCAGGCTGAACAAGACCTGGAACAAGGGGCTGTAGCTGACCGAGCGTTCCGGGTTGACCGCTTCCACCACTTGTTCAAACGGTAAATCCTGATGCGCCAGTGCCGCCAGCGTGCTGGCTTTGACTTGCGTCAGCAATTGGCCGACGCTGGCGTCTGGCGCGCATTGCAGGCGCAGCGCCAGGGTATTGGCGAACAAGCCGATCAAGCCTTCAAATTCGGCACGTTGGCGATTCGCCACCACGCTACCGATGACCAGATCGTAATCATCATCGCGGCCACGTTCAAATTCAGTCAAGCGTGCCAGTAACAGATACCAGCCCGCCAGCAGCACCATATACAGGGTGCAACCATGCTGGTGCGCCAGCGCACGCAAGTCGGCACACAGTGGCGCGTCGATCAATACCTCCAGCGCGCGTGCGCGGTAGGATTGCTGCGGTGGACGGGCATGGTCGAGCGGCAAATTCAAGAGCCGGGGCGCGCTTTGCAAGCGGCTTTGCCAGTATTGGCGCTGCTGCTGCGCGGCCGGGCTGCTCAGCCAGCGCTGTTGCCAGGCCGCGTAATGGGCGTATTGCCAGCGCAGCGGCGGCAAGGGGTCGGGCAAACCGGCGTCAAACGCCTGGTAACAACGGGCAAATTTATCCAGCAGCAGCCCCATCGACCAGCCGTCGGTAATGATGTGGTGCAAGGTCAGCAGCAGCATGGCATCCATCTGCCCCAGATGCAGTAACTGGCTGCGCAGCAAGGGGCCATTGCTCAGATCGAACGGTTTTTCGGCTTCAGCCTGGCAATACGCGGCCAGTTCGGCTGCGCTGCCCTGCCACTGATTTTCCTGCCAGTGCCATGGCCCGGCCAGCACCACCGGGTCGCTACTGCCTGCGGGCAGCACAAAGCGGCTGCGCAAAACGGCATGGCGTTCGACAATATGCGCCAGTGCCGCTTGCACCGCGCTTGGGTTCAGCCGTCCGCGCCAGCGCAAAACCAGCGGAATGTGATAAGCCTGGCTGGCTTGCGGTTCCAGTTGGTGCAAGAACCACAGCCGTTGCTGGGCGCTGGATAGCAAGGTTGGGCTGACTTCGGTTTCAAGCTGATCCGGCGGGTTTGACGCCGTTGTTTGCATACCAAGCTGGCCTTGCTGACGCTGTTGTAACTGCTGCAGGCGCTGCGCCATGGCGTGCAATTGCGGGTACTGGAAGATATCGCTCAGGCCAAATTCACTTTGCACGGCCTCGCCAAACCAGTGCGAACGCAGGCGCGCCAGCAATTGCACCGCCAGCAGCGAATGGCCGCCCAGGTTGAAGAAATCATCTTCGCGCTGCACCTGCATCTGCTCTTGCATCTGCTCTTGCATCTGCGCTTGCCCCAGCCCCAGCAGGCTTTGCCAGATCCGGGCCAAGTCCTGTTCGTGCTGACCAATCGGCGCGCTGCCGCTGGCCGCCCCGGCGCTGGCTGCGTGCTGCGCGGCTGCCGATGCGGCCGATGCGGCCATCTGCAGCAAGCTGGCACGGTCGATTTTGCCATTGGGCGTGAGTGGCAAGGCCGACAGGCAAATCCAGTTGCCCGGCAGCATGTACTGCGCCAGATGGTGTTGCAGATGCTGGCGCACCGCCTCCAGCAAGCGTTGTTGTGCTTCCGGCGTGCTGCGATGCGCCGGGTCGGGCACCAGAAATGCGATCAGGCTTTGCTGTTTGGCGTCGGCCTGCACGCTGGCTTCCTGCACGCCGGGCACCTGCATGATACGGGCTTCGATTTCACCCGGTTCGATGCGGAAACCGCGAATCTTGACCTGAAAATCGTTCCGCCCGAGGTATTCGATTTGCCCGTCCGGCAACCAGCGCGCCAGATCGCCACTGCGGTACACCCGTGCTGTTGGCTGATCGGGCACAAATGGATCGGCAATGAAGCGCTGCGCCGTGGTGTCGGGCAAATTCAGATAGCCGCGCGCCACCCCGGCCCCGCCGATCCACAATTCCCCCGCGACACCGGGGGCTTGCAACTGCTGGAACCGGTTGACGATGTACAGGCGCGCATTGGCAATTGGCCGCCCGATGGGGGGCACGCCGGATTGCGCCGGATCGGATTGTGCCGGGGTGGCTGGTAACAAGCGCGCCACACTGGCGCAGACCGTGGTTTCGGTCGGCCCATAGGCATTAAACAGGGTTTGGCGTTGCGCCCAGTGGCTGGCCAGTGCTGGCGGGAAGGCTTCGCCAGCAATCATCAGGGTCAAGCCCGGCACTTGCCCTTCCAGCGGCCAGGTCGCCAGCACGGAAGATGGCAAGGTGGCGTGGCTGACCGCATGCTGGCGCACCAGTTGCAGCAAGGCGTCCCCGGCCAGCCCCTGTTTCACTTCCTGCGCGCCCGGCACCACCAGGCGCGCGCCATTGCATAGCGCCATCACCAGTTCCCAGACACTGGCATCGAAGCTGAAAGAAGCAAATTGCAGCACCCGGCTGGCCGGGCTGAGGCCAAATAACTGGCGCTGGGCGTGGATCAAGTTGCCCAGTTGACCGTGTTCCACCATCACGCCCTTGGGTTGGCCGGTGGAGCCGGAGGTGTAGATGACGTAGGCCAGCGCATTGGGCTGGCGCGCCGCAGGCACAGCGGGCAAATAGTGCGGCTGGCATGATGCCGGGCATGATGCCGGTTCTGACGCTGACGCTGCCGGGTCGGCTTCCAGCAAGCTGTCGATGGCAAACAGGGGCAGATCCTGATGCCAGCGCGGCAGCAGGCTGCTTTCGGTCAACAGCGCCAGCGGCTGGCTGTCTTGCAGCATGAAGGCCAGGCGCTGCGCCGGGTAATGCGGGTCGAGCGGGACATAGGCGGCACCCAGTTTCCAGACTGCCAGAATGCCGACCACCCACCACGGGCCGCGTTCGCAACTGATGGCGATGCGGGCATCTTGCCAAGCGGTAGCAATCGAGGTACTGGCTGTGCTGCCCGCGTTGTCCATGCCTGCCAGTTGCGGCGCGAGCGCGGCCTGCAACTGCGCCGCCAGTTGATTGGCGGCCTGGTCAAGCTGGCGGTAAGTCCAGTTCACGCAGCCAGCCAGGGCCACGGCATCGCCCTGCTGTTGCACTTGCTGCTCGAACGCGGTTAAAGCCAGCAAATCGCCGGGTGCCGGATCGTTTTGTTGGCCCCAGGCCAGCAAGGCTTGCTGCTGCGCGCTATTCAGCCAGGCCAAATCCGGCAGGCGCGTGCTGTGTGCCTGTGGTGCGCATTGCACCATGCTGCTTAGCAGGTTTTCCAGCAGACTGATGAAACGGCGTGCGCTGCTGGCGTCGAACAGGTCGGTAGCGTATTCGAGTACGCCGGGCAAGCCCTGCGGCGCAGCGTTGTCGCTGGCAACTGCCGCGCTGCCGACTTCGGTAAAGACCAGACTCAAATCGAAATGGCTGTGGGTGTGCAGCGCTGGCAACAGCGACAAATCCAGTTCCGGCAGGCGATGCTGTTGCAAGCCGGCGTCCTGATTCAGGGCCAGCATCACCTGGAACAACGGGCTATGGCTCAGGCTGCGCTGTGGGTGCAATGCTTCAACCACTTGATCGAAGGGATAGTCCTGATGTTCATACGCCGCCAGGGTGGTGGCTTTCACCTGTTGCAGCAGTTGCGCCAGGGTTTGTTCGGGCGGCAAGTGCAAGCGCAGGGCGATGGTATTGACGAACAGGCCGAGCAAGCCTTCCCATTCGTGCCGGTTGCGGTTGGCGACCGGGCTACCGATCACCACCTGATCTTGCCCGGCCAGACGTGACAAGACCAGGCCCCAGGCCGCCAGCAACAGCATGTACAGGCTGACCGAATGCTGCTGCGCCAGTTGGCGCAAATCCTGCAGCAGCGCGGCGGGTAGTTCAAAGCCGATGCTGGCCCCCTGGTAAGACTGACGCGCCGGGCGCGGGTGGTCCAGTGGTAGTTCCAGCAGCGCCGGGGCATCTTGTAATTGCGCCATCCAGTACTGGCGTGCAGCGTCATTCAAGCCGTGCTGGCGTTGCCAGGCGGCGTAATCGGCATATTGCAATGGCAGCGGGGCCTGCAGCGCTGGCGGCAAGGCGGCTATCGGCAAGGCTTGGCCGTGTGTTGCATGCAGTGCCGTATATAACGCCGCCAGTTCCTTGACCCAGATCGAAAGCGACCAGCCATCGCTGATGATGTGGTGCTGATTGATCAGTAACACATGTTCTTGCGGCCCCAGGCCAATCAGTTGCACCCGCAAACTGGCGCGCGCCAAATCCCAGGCTTGTTCCAGTTCTGCCACGCGCAGGCGTGACAGGGCCAGTGCTTGCGGACCGGGTGCCAGATTGGCGATGTCATGAAATTCGATGGTGCAGCTTGCATCAGCCGGTTCTGCATGCGCATCTGGTTCAGCTTGCGTATCTGGTTCACCCGCAACAATCACCGGATCGATGATCTGGCGCAACTGGCCGTCCACCTCAACAAAGCGGGTGCGCAAAATTTCGTGGCGCGCCAGCATCGCCTCCAGCGCCTGTTGCAAGCTGGTGCGCTGCAACTGGCCGCGCAAATGCAAGGCAATCGGCAAGGCATAGGCGCTGGCGGCGGCGGTATCGAGTTGGGCGATAAACCACAGGCGCTGCTGGGCGAAGGACAGTGGCAAAGGCTGCTGGCGCGACGCTGGCGTGATGCGGTGCTGGGCCACTTGTCCGGCGTCGTCAAGCAAGCTGGCCAGTTCGGCCAGGGTCGGGTGTAAAAACACCTGACGCAAGGACAAATCGACTTGCCATTGCTGGCGCAAGCGCGTCAATAATTGCAGCGCCAGCAGCGAATGGCCGCCGGATTCAAAAAAGTTTTGCTGCTGGCTGACCGTGGGCAGGTGTAGCAATTGCTGCCACAACTGCGCCAGCCGTTCTTGCCACAAGCCTTGCGGCGGCAAAGCTTGCGCCCCCCCCCCCCCCCCCCCCGGG
>JBDLSU010000079.1:0-6092 GCA_039799405.1 Pseudomonadota bacterium
CGGGTTTCGTGAATATGTTTACCAGTGGAAAGATCCATCACGGTATCGCCGCCCCAGCGAATCGACCAAGTCATTTTCTCCACCTCTTCACCAATGGAAGAAGTAACCGCCGAATTGCCGATATTGGCATTGATTTTAACCAGAAAATTGCGCCCGATGATCATCGGTTCAATTTCCGGGTGATTGATATTGGCTGGAATAATCGCCCGACCGCAAGCGACTTCCGAACGCACAAATTCAGGGGTGATAATGGCCGGAATCTTCGCGCCGAACGACTGCCCCGGATGCTGGCGGCCCATCAGATCGGCCAGACGCCCGCCCATCGGGCCGGAGTTTTTCAGATTCGCCAGATATTCCTTGCGCTGCATGTTTTCGCGAATCGCAATGTATTCCATTTCCGGGGTGATGATGCCCTGACGCGCATAGTGCATTTGCGAGACATTTTTACCGGCCTTGGCGCGGCGTGGTTTGCGGTGCAAATTGAAACGCAATTCCGCCAATTTCGGGTCATCCAGCCGCTCTTGCCCGTAGGCGGAAGTAGGCCCCGCCAGTTCCTCGGTATCGTCACGCTCCAAAATCCAAGGCAGACGCGGTGTCGCCAGGCCGGAACGGATATCAATTTTGACGCTCGGGTCGGTGTAAGGGCCGGAGGTATCGTAGACGAAAATGGGCGGATTTTTTTCAGTGCCGAACATGGCTGGCGTATCGGATTGCGAGATTTCGCGCATCGGCACCTGAATATCGGCGCGGCTGCCGGTGACATATATCTTGCGCGAATTGGGCAGCGGTATCACCGCATCGGCGTCCACTTCGGCGGTGGCAGAGAGGAATTTTGGATTGGCGTTCATGGTGATTCTTGGCCTTATGTTTGCTGTTTGTTATTGTTAGCAAAACCAGCCAGGAAAGCCTGTCAGCACATGAGTTAAATTAAATCAACATCCATGCCTGATGTGCGCTTCCCTTCGCTGGCATTACCCAGATCAGGTTCAGAGGGTGTTTCTCACCCGTCAAGCGCTACCGCTACCTGACAGGACCCCTAGCATTGCGCTGCCAAAGCAGCGATGCCGGAAGTATAACAGTAAACTGCTGCAAAGCGGAAATACACGCGCATGCAAGGCCGACATGAGTCAAACCGACATCAAAAAAGTCATATAATGCATGAAAATTAGCACCTCCCCTGACCATCACCCACAGGCAACAATGAGCTTACTTCGCATTGCCACCACCCGACTACTGCAACTGGCGCTGCCGCTTGCACTATGTCTGGAAAGCAGTATGGCCCGGGGCGACACCTTCCGTGTCGGCATTTTCGCCACTGGCGACCAACCCTTCAGTTTTCCACAAGGCAGCCCGCAAGCGGGCATCTACCCCGACCTGATCCAGGCCATCGCCCGCCTCAGTGGCGACCAGATCGAACTGGTGTACGTACCAGCCGCGCGCCTGCTGCGCATGTTTGAACTGGGGGAACTGGATATTGAAATCGGTGCCAACCCGGCCTGGCGGCAACACTCCCCGATCAAATCGGTGTATTCCGACAGCTACGCTATCGCACGCGAGATTTTATGCTTTCCACAAGGTGAATACCGGCGTGGCGACAAGGGTGATGATTTTCCCGACATGGAAATCGGGGTGCAAACCGGCTATGTCTACCCACGCTTTGAAGCCGCCTTCAAATCCGGCCTGGTCAAACGGCGCGACACCTATAACGCCGAACAACTGCTGCGCATGCTGCGCGCCAACCGCTTTGGCGCAATTATCATCAGCAAATACGCAGCGGATTACTACAAAAAAACCAATCCCGGCCAATATGCCTGCGATCAGGGTGCGATCACCGATGAAGCGTTTGAGATGTTACGCCTGCCCGCCACCAAGGCCAGCGCCCTGCCACGTTTGAATGCGGCGATTGCCAAATTGAAGGCAAGTGGCGAGTTGAAGGCGATTTATGAAAAGTATCGGTAAGTAACTGGCGCACCTTTTCAATGTTGAGAGTCGCTGCGATTCCCTGCGGCCAAATCCATCAACCATTCACGAGCCCGCTCATGCGGCACAGCGGGCACACCAGCCAGAAATGAATCAACCCGGGAACGATCCACTTCCAGCGCCAGAGCATCGGCACAAGCCATGGCCAGATAGTCATCGACCGAAAGACCGGTTCGATGTGCCGCTGCCTTAACTGCGATTTCAAGTTCATCGGGCAAAATCACCGTCAACATATTCATTTCCTCTACGGTTAGCCTCATTCGACGGTTTTAGCTCCGGCGATTGTGCCCAATTATAGCCTGCTGGCCAAAACGCGGAAAGTAGCGAATGCGCACTGTTTGCCAGCAAATGGGACGCTTGCAACGCGCCAGCATTCCGGTGTTTCTGCTGTACGGCAACCACGATGCCGAAAGCGAAATGACCAAAAAACTGCAACTACCCGCCAATATGCAATTTTTTGGCGCACGCAAGGCAGAAAGTTTTACCCTGCCCAATCTGCCGGTGGTGTTGCACGGGCAAAGCTTCAGGGAAGCCGCCAGCGCCGAACTATTAGCAGTACCGCCATCGACACCTTGCTGCCCGATCTGGAACAGCTCGGCCACAAGCGCAATCTCCACTAAAAGCAAGTATGCAAATATTACTATAAGTAACAGTGCGCAGCAACCTGAACACTACCCACTCCAAGCAAGTTGCCTTCAAGCGGCCATTGCTGGCCGCTGGCTTAAAATCAGATGTTTTCGTTGCAACTGGCAATGCAATCCTGATACAAAGGTTCACACACCGAAACCGGATTGTTGGCCAGGCAGCGCTTACCCATCAAATAGCACGAATAGCCACATTGCCCCAGGCTGGTATCCCAGGCAAAGGCACTGCTGCAACCCAAAGCAAATACGAAGAGAGCGATTTTTGGTGCAATTTTTTTCATGATGTAATCATCCAAAAGAAAATTAAGATTGACGCAAAACTAAAAACAGGTTTGCGCAGACAATAATATATCAATCGACACACAAACAAACCAAATCCAGACATTTTTTGTTTTTACAATGCCGGATACTGGCCTGCACCCGGCCCGTTGAAAACGCCACCGGCCATCCGGGTGCGACGCGCTCAGAACAGGCTTAATCGTTTTTTTGGAAAAGTGGCGATTTCTAATCGTTTTTGCGGCAGAATAATCAAAAATTTGGAAAACCGCCCGAAAATAATTGAAAATTTATTTCCTCGCGAAAAAGTTCGGGTGCCTACTGGTGACTTATTTGCAACTATTAACTCCAGGCAACGCCGATTGTTTTTTTGATTGTTTTTCTCGTACCTCAGATCGCGCAAAATGGATTTTATCGGCTATCAATGGTTGGCGACAACCTTTTCTGTCACACCTGTGCATCCATTTGCTGTGGAAAGCATGATTGGGCGCGTGCGCTCCACCTTTGCCCACGCCTCTGTGCGCCGGGAGACCTACCCGGAATCCTATCGTCCCCACCCAAGCCTTGCCGCGCACCTGACCTTCGCGCTCAAGTATGAAGGCGTGCATCTGGAATTTTTAGTCCGCCTGTTTGGCTTGTCGGGCACCCCGTCGGCCACACCGAACGCTACCAGGCGGTGGTAGATTACATCGCCCCGCACTGGGATGATACCGAAGCCATGCTGGCAGGTCTGGCACATTTTCTGGAGCGCACCACGGGCGGCCCGTCCATTGTGCGGGCTGCGGTGGCGTCGTTTGGTTTTGTCTACGTGCATCCGATGGCCGATGGCAATGGCCGCATCTCGCGCTTTTTAATCAACGACGTGCTGCGTCGCGACGGACAAGTAGCGTCACAACTTATTTTGCCGGTCTCTGCCAGCATCACCCACAGCGCCAAAAACCGTGCCGCCTATGACGCCGTACTGGAGCGCTTTTCACGCCCCCTGATGCAGCGTTACGCTGATCAATACCATTTTGGCGAACCTGTGATTGCTGTTGATGGTGTCGAAACCAATTTATTTTTCAACGGCTGGCAAGATGCCCTGCCCGCCTGGCGCTACCCCGATCTGACTGCGCACGTTGGTTATTTGGCTGGTGTGATTGATGACACCATCATGCAAGAGATGCGCACCGAAGCGCGCTTTTTACAATCGAATGAACAGGCACGTAGCGCCATCAAACAATTTTTGGAAGCGCCAGATCATGACCTGGATGGCATCATCCGTAGCGTGCGGCAAAATGGCAATGTGGTTTCCAACCAGATCAAGAAGCGCTATCCTTTGTTGCAGGATAAGCCGGGGTTGGTGGAAGCAATACAGGTGGCGGTGGTGCGGGCGTTTGGTGAATAGCTTGGACAGCAGCTCATTTGACCTTCTTTTTGCAGCCACGCAAAAGTGCGTAAATCTGCTATGATCGACCAACCTTGGATTGGAGGATGTATGCCCGCAACACTGACTGTAGACAATCTGCCCGACGAATTGCATTGCTGGCTGAGCGAGCAAGCGGCAAGCCACCAACGCTCAATCGACAGTGAAGTCATTGCGCTGCTTGGCACTCTGAAAAACCGAAAAACACCCAACCCCAGGGGGGGGGTGGCAGCAGAAGAAATCATCGCCATTGCTGCAAGGTGCAAAGCCTTGCCGGATTGCGATACCCGTAGCCCCGATGAAATCATTGGCTATGACGAATTCGGGATTCCGCGCTGATCATGGTTATTGACAGTTCGGCTTTGATCAGCGTTTTACTGGGCGAAAGTGATGCCAATCGGTTTATCACGGCAATCAATACAGGTGCCCCGCTTCTGATGGCTGCACCAACCTGGGTCGAAGCTGCCATGGTCATTACAGCACGAAAGGGCGCAGCAGGCTTTCAGGAGTTTGAGCAATTAATTGCCGCATCCGGAATTGAAATTGTTAAATTCGATCAAGAGCTTGCCCGTGAAGCCTATTTGGCGTGGCAGCGATTTGGTAAAGGACGGCACCCCGCCAGCTTGAATATGGGCGATTGCTTTTCCTACGCACTTGCGAAGCATCGGAAAGATGTTCTTCTTTTCAAGGGAGATGATTTCCCCAAAACCGACCTTGTGGCGGCGGTTAGCCTTGATGATGCTTAACGCCTACCAGCGCCTGAAACCACGCTTAAAATGGGCGACCTGTTAGCGAGCGTACACGTTACCGTAATTGAAACGCTTTAGATTTGCGGAAGCACATCATTTTAGCTAATCACCCTTACGATCCGTGATGATTTCCGGCTTTAGGGCAATCGGTTCGGTTACTTCTCCATGACCAAGAAATGACGATGACACAAGCGCCCGTGCCTTACCAGAATGCTTTGCCAATCAAACCCAGGCCAACCAGCATTGCCAATAAGGCGAACCCTTTACTGAGCTGTGGGCCAGCCAGAAAACGGCTCAAATAGCTGCCCAACAGCATGCCCGCCAGCGCACCAGCGGCGAAGCGCCAGCCGATGGCCCAGTCAAAATGGCCCTGCAGCGAGCTGAGGGCGACCGCGCTGAGTGAAACCATGGCGATCACCGCCAGGGATGTGGCGACGATGGAGCGCATTGGCAAGGGGGTATAGCGCTGTAATACCGGCACCAGCACAAAACCACCCCCCACGCCAAGCAGGCCGGACAAAAACCCGGCCGCCATGCCCACCAGAATAAAGGTTCGGACCGAGGCGGCATTCCAGATAAAGCGCCCGGTGTCGGGATTAAGCTGGCACGGCAAAGCGGCACGGCAATCGCCCTGGTCCAGATGTTGCACCGCGTGCTGACTGCCCTGATGATAACTGCGCCAGGCCACCCAGAACAAGACCAGGGCAAATAAAACACTCAGCGGTTGATTCGGCATGCGCTGTGCCAACCACAAGCCCAGCGGCGACAGCAGCATGCCGGTGGTGGCAATCAACAAGGCGGCCTTATACCGCACAATGCCTGCGCGCAAACCCATCAGCGCACCCAGCCCGGCCGCCAGGCTGACTGCCAGCAAACCAATCGGCCCGGCCTGGGCCAGGCTCAGGTGTACCCCGAACACCAGCAGCGGCACCGCAATGATGCCACCACCGGCCCCGGTGAGTGCCAGAATGATGCCGACTATTACACCCAGTGAAATAACGATCATGTCATGCCCACTGCAAGCTGGCCGCAACCGAA
>JBDLSU010000080.1:0-9217 GCA_039799405.1 Pseudomonadota bacterium
CTGTGCCCAGGTTTGACGCGCTTGGAGCGCGCTTACGATTATGACGGCGTTTGTCGCAAACTGGCTGGGCGTGGGCTACTTACACCGAATCCGTCACTACGGAGGCGATTATATCACTTGGTTAAATCATGGTAAAAGGGATTTAAGCATGCGGTTGTGGATTAAATTTCTGATGCGGTACAGGCAGGCCATGCATGTTTTTCACCATGAGTGCGCTTGGTTAGCGGCGTTGCGAGTCGGATACGCAGTAAAATATATTACTTAATGTCAAAACTCCAGAAGTAATAAAGCCTGATATGGCTATGGATGCATCATGAAAAAATTTGGCCTCTTCATCGGCATCGACCGTTATCGGAAATTCCATTCCGACCATCACCTGCATTGCGCCGGGCTGGATGCTTTCACGTTGGCGCAGGTGTTTGAAGACAAACTCGGCTTCGTCACCCGTGTGCTGTGCGATGTGGATCTGGGCTATGACGGCAAGGGCAATCACGAACTGATTTTTGAGCAACTGGAAAGTTGGCAAGCGCAACTGGCTGCGCAGGAAGAGGCCGTGTTACTGCTGTATTTTGCCGGCCATGGCACTGTGGCCAATGGGCAGCAGTATTTGCTGGCCCCCAACGCCCCCGCCGATGCGCTGGACGCGCCCGAGCATGCGGAGGTGGGGGTGATCACGGAGGCGCGCCTGCGCCGGGCTTGCGCGCGCTGGCCCAACACCCGGCGCGTGCTGGTGTTTGACGCCTGCCGCACCGCGCTGGTGGCAGGCGCGCCCCCGGATACACAGGTGCAAGGACGTGGGCTTGCGGTCGCACCCGCGCGTGAAAGCTTTGTGCCAGAACCCGGCCTGGCTGTGCTGCGAGCGTGCCCGCTGGGCCAAATAGCGTTTGAACTGCGCCACTTTGGCGAAGACAAAAAAAGCCACGGTTTATATACTGCTGCCTTGCTTGATGTGTTGCAGGCCCGCGCCAGCAACGATGAAACGGTTTTGCTTGACGATGGCCTCAACCATGAGATTGGCAGCAAAATGCGTGAATTGGCTAGCCGCCATGCGCCGGCGCAACATAAGGCGCAAGTGGCACAGCAACAGCCGTTACGCCATGGCGAACTCATTTGCCTGATTGAGGGCAGCGAACTCAAAATTGCACGCTTGCTGCGCGAATTTGAAAGCCACTTTGCCGCCGGGCGCACGGATCGTCCGGTGGCACAATGTTGCCGTGATACCTTGCTCCAATTGCACGCCAGCGGCCATGACGCGGCTGGCGTCGCCTTGCTTTCTGCACGCATCACGGTGCTGGAAAAACAGTGCGAGCATGAGCAAAACCGGGCACGCAGCCTGGCCTTGCTGGAATCGGCCCGCGTATTACAAACCACGGAAGCGTATTTGCGCGTGCGGGAAGCCGGGTTTGCAGAACATGCGGCGGAAGTTGCGTCCGAGCTGGCAAGGCTGCTGGCAATAAGGGCCGAGCGGGTAACGCAGGGACAGCAGGCTCAAGCCGAAGCGAAGGCGGAGCAACAGGCCATGGCGCAGGCGCTTAAAACGGCAAAAGACCAAAACGCAGCACTGGCGCAGGCGCTGGCCCAGGAAAAGGCAGAAAAGGGTGAACTCGAAACGCGTCACCGCGCCATGACAGCAGAATTTCAGAAATTGAAGCTGGAACAGCAACGGGCGCTTGAGCAGGCAAAAGCCGCTTCGATAAGGGCGGAACAAGCGGCATTAACAGCAATGGCACAGGCAGTAATCCAAAAAACCGCATCCGCCATCACCAGGTCAGTCGTCATCAACATGGACAGCACTGTGGGGGGCGCGTTTCGGGATAATTTGAAAAGCGGTGTCAAAGGCCCGCTAATGGTGGTGCTGCCACCGGGCAGGTTTCAGCTTGGTTCTGGGTTAAAAGGCAATGAAAAAAAAGCCCCGTCGTCACCATTGCCAAACAGTTTGCAGTCGGCAAATACCCGGTGACGGTGGCGCAGTATCTGGCGGCGGTCAAGGCGGGACAATGCCGTGAGCCGGAATGGCGCGAGCTGAGCAGCAAATACCATTACCAGACCGGTAGTGGCGACCTCTATCGCAAAATGGGGGAGGCCTTACTTGGCCATAGTCACCCAATAGTTGGCATCAGTTGGGATGATGCCAAGGCTTGGCTTAAATGGTTTAACGCCAACACGCTTGACAAAGCGGGCGGTTACCGCTTGCTCAGCGAGGCCGAATGGGAATATGCGGCGCGGGCAGGCAGCAATACCCGTTGGGGCCATGGCGATGATGAGTATGTGTTGGAAAAGTACGCGTGGTATGCAAAAAACAGTGAGGGCAAAACGCATGACGTTAATGGCAAAATGGCCAATGCCTTTGATTTGCATGGCATGCATGGCAATGTGTGGGAATGGGTGGAGGATGGCTGGCACAATGATTATCTTGGTGCTCCAAGTGATGGCAGTGCGTGGGTGGCTGATAATGGAAATGAGTATCGGGTGCTGCGGGGTGGTTCCTGGAACGATGCTCCAGTCAGCCTCCGTTCGGCTTACCGCGGCCGCAGCTATCCGCCCTATCGTGGCAACAATGTTGGCTTTCGGGTAGCCCGAACCCTGCCGTAAACGGCAGTCTGTTCTTGCTTCTTTACATCTTTATGCATTTGTCCTTTGGTTTTTGGTGGACAGGAGTGTGCCGTGAAGGCAGCGGCAGCATTAAAGGCGCACCCATGCTGTATCAAGGCTGGTGGCAGGCTCATCGCGTAATATTGTTTGTACCCGCAGAACAAAAAACATTGCTGTGACACGATAAAATCCACTACAATTACATGCCGTTTGCCGATAAGCGATAAACAAAATGCCGATCCAGTCATTCAAATGCAAAGACACACAAACATTGTTTAATGGTTATCACGTGGCAAGATTTGCCAATTTCCGGTCTGTCGCCGAACGCAAGCTTCAGCAACTCGATAGTGCCGTTACATTGGCGTTTTTACGTGCGCCACCGGGAAACAGGCTGGAGGCATTGCTTGGTGATCGCGCAGGCCAGCACAGCATCAGAATCAATGACCAGTTTCGGCTTTGTTTTGTCTGGACGGACCTTGGCGCGGCCGATGTTGAGATAGTTGATTATCATTAAGTTGGGTAAGTAGATAGTGATTGGTAATGAAACAAACTGCGTCGGCAAATACGACGCTTTACGTCCGACCCAAGGCGCGGACGAGGAGAGTTCAAAATGACTAAAAATGGTATGAGGCCGATTCACCCCGGCGAAATTTTGCGTGAAGACTACTTGTTGCCGCTGGCCATGACGCCACACGCCCTGTCCCGCGCCTTGCAAGTGACGCCCACGCGCATCAACGATATTGTGAATGAAAAGCGCGGCATTACGGCAGACACCGCTTTGCGCCTGGCGCGGTATTTTGGTGGGGATGCGCAGTCGTGGCTTAATTTGCAGCAAACGTATGATCTGAAAATGGCGACGACCGGGCAATTGCAAAAGGCGTTGGAACAGATCCAGCCATTGGCAACGGATGCCCCTGTGATGGCTTGATCATTGGTTAAACAGGACGGAATAAATCAAACCATCAACCTGAACTGTTATTTGCACGATCCAAAACAAAAAAGCCCGCAAGCATAACACTCGCAGGCTTTTTCTTTGACTGGCCCTCGCAATGCAAGGGCCAAGCACCATCAACGGCAAATTACATCATGCCGTCCATACCACCCATGCCGCCCATACCACCCATGCCGCCGCCCATACCGCCGCCGGCTGGCTTGTCTTCTGCCAGTTCGCTCACCATGCAATCGGTGGTCAACATCAGACCAGCGATGGAGGCAGCGTTTTGCAGTGCCGAACGGGTAACTTTGGCTGGATCCAGCACGCCCATTTCAACCATGTCGCCATAGGTGCCGTTGGCAGCGTTGTAGCCGAAGTTGCCTGTGCCAGCCAATACTTTGGCAACCACCACCGATGGCTCGTCGCCAGCGTTTTGCACGATCATGCGCAGTGGTTCTTCGATAGCGCGCAGAACGATCTTGATACCTGCGTCCTGGTCGGTGTTGTCACCTTTCAGGCTGACGTTGGCACGAGCGCGCAGCAGGGCGACGCCGCCACCAGCCACAATGCCTTCTTCCACAGCAGCGCGGGTTGCGTGCAGTGCATCTTCCACGCGGGCTTTCTTTTCTTTCATTTCGACTTCGGTGGCTGCGCCAACCTTGATCACTGCCACACCGCCTGCCAGTTTGGCCACGCGTTCTTGCAGTTTTTCACGGTCGTAGTCGGAAGTGGCTTCTTCGATTTGCACGCGTACTTGCTTGACGCGGGCTTCGATGTTGGCAGCGTGACCAGCACCGTCGATGATGATGGTGTTTTCTTTGCCCACTTCAACGCGCTTGGCTTGGCCCAGTTCAGCCAAAGTGATTTTTTCCAGAGTCAGGCCAACTTCTTCAGCCACAACCTGGCCGCCGGTCAACACAGCGATGTCTTCCAGCATGGCTTTGCGACGATCGCCAAAACCAGGGGCCTTGACAGCCACGGTTTTCAGGATGCCACGGATGTTGTTGACAACCAAAGTTGCCAGTGCTTCGCCTTCGATGTCTTCAGCGATGATCAAGAGTGGACGGCCAGCCTTGGCGACTTGCTCCAGGATCGGCAGCAGATCACGGATGTTCGAGATTTTCTTGTCGCACAGCAGGACGAAAGGATTGTCCTGAATCGCAACTTGCTTGTCTTGATTGTTGATGAAGTAAGGGGACAGGTAGCCACGGTCAAACTGCATACCTTCAACGATGTCGAGTTCGTCGTTCAGCGATTTGCCGTCTTCCACGGTGATTACGCCTTCTTTGCCGACTTTGTCCATCGCTTCAGCGATACGCTCGCCGATCGATGCATCGCTGTTGGCGGAGATCGAACCCACTTGGGCGATTTCTTTGCTGGTGGTGCATGGCTTGGAGATTTTGGCCAGTTCAGCCACGATTTCAGCCACGGCCTTGTCGATACCGCGCTTCAAATCCATAGGATTCATGCCAGCAGCCACAAATTTCATGCCTTCGCGCACGATGGCTTGTGCCAGCACGGTTGCAGTAGTGGTACCGTCACCGGCGTTGTCGCTGGTTTTGGAAGCCACTTCCTTCACCATTTGCGCGCCCATGTTCATCAGCTTGTCTTTGAGTTCGATTTCTTTGGCAACCGAGACACCGTCCTTGGTGACGGTTGGGGAGCCATACGAACGCTCCAGCACCACGTTACGGCCTTTGGGGCCGAGAGTGACTTTAACTGCGTTAGCCAGAATGTTAACGCCTTCTACCATTTTGGCGCGCGCTGCGTCGCCGAAAATAACTTCTTTAGCTGCCATGATGAAGCTCCTTGCTTATATAGATGAATTTGGGTGGATTGTGTGGGCCGTTATTACAGCAAATGCAGCAATTACAGCAACACCACAGCCATGATGTCTTCTTCGCGCATCACCAGCACTTCATTGCCGTCAACCTTGACAGCCTGGCCGGAATATTTGCCGAACAGTACGCGGTCGCCAACTTTGACTTCCAGCGCGCGCACTTTGCCATCTTCCAGGACTTTGCCATTGCCAACAGCCAGTACTTGACCTTGATCCGGCTTTTCTGCCGCTGCATCAGGGATAATCAGGCCGGAGGCCGTTTTGGTTTCCTGGTCCAAGCGTTTGACGATAACGCGATCATGCAAAGGGCGAAGGTTCATACAAAACTCCTTGTTCAATATAGTGTTAGATTCAAAAAACATGTGGTTGCGCTATCAAAATAATAATAAGACGGCAGCAACAAAGGGGGTAATTCGGGTGTTTCCAGGCAATTGTTAGCACTCTTGCCTAACGAGTGCTAATTATAGGGACGGCTTCCCCGCTTTTCAAGAGCAGTTCACGAAATTTTTCGCAATGCAGCACAATGGTTGTTATTTGTGTACGATTCGATCCCGGGGCAAGGCAAAATGACTTGATGGATCAAGTGCTTGTACTTTGAAATTGCGTATGATTGCGAGCAAAAGGGCGAGAGGGCCGTGCTTTTCAGTGTAAGATAGCAATCTTGTTTGACCCACCTACCGCATAGTGATGGCATGAATTCCGAATTTCTGCACCTTTCCAAAAAAATCGACCAATTGGCCGAACTGACCAAAACCCTGCGCCAGGAAAATGCCAATCTACGCCTGCAACTGGCGGCATCCGGTGAGGAAGTAGCGGTCTGTCGCGATAAAATGCAGCAAGCCGAACAGCGCTTGCTGGCCTTGCTGGCACAGTTGCCGCTGCCACCCGAGCCAGAACCGGAACCGGAAGATGAGCATGCAGAAGGCATTACCGAGGAGGAAGCAGCATGAGCAGTACCAGCAGCAAACCCGCCAACAGCAGCGCGGGTAGCGCGATTGCGCTGGACGTATTTATCATGGGCCAAAGCTACAAGCTGATGTGCAAACCCGGCGAAGAAACTGCCTTGCGCGAAGCGGTGGCGTATCTGGATGGCAAAATGTGCGCCATTCGCGATTCTGGCAAGGTCAAGGGCACCGACCGCATCGCCGTGATGGCTGCCTTGGGAATTGCGGCCGAATTCTTGTCGGCAAAGTCGCCACAAGGGCCGTTTGCAGATATGTCAGTATCAGAAGTGCGGCAAAAAATAGCAAAGATGAATGATGTTTTGGATCAAGCCCTGACACCACAGGAAAATTTGTTTTAATCCGGCTTGTTTCGTTTGACATTGAAGTGGAAAAGTGTAAACTCCGTTCTACCCTGCGGTGTTCGTCATTGCCATAAAATCCTTGAACCATTTATGTGCATTGGTCGCCCATATCGTTCGACAGGTGTGAGCGTCGCTCGTCCGATGAACCCGAAGTTGAACTAAAGTGACCACCTTGAATCGTTTTGGTTCAGGATGCCGGCAAAGCGGCACAGGCGGGGTCTTATAATGAAGGCGGTTGCGTTTCGGCGCAGCCGCTTTTTTTTATTTTGGGGAAAACACATGGCTTATTGGTTGATGAAATCCGAACCCGAAGAATGCAGCATCGATGATGCGCTGGCGGCCAAACAGCAAACCGTGGTCTGGACCGGGGTGCGCAATTACCAGGCGCGCAACTTCATGCGTGACCAGATGCAGGTCGGCGATGCCGTCCTGTTCTATCATTCCAGTTGTGCTGAACCGGGCATCGCCGGTCTGGCCGAAGTGGCCAGCAGCAGCTATCCCGACCCCAGCCAATTTGACCCGGCCAGCCCGTATTACGACGCCAAATCTTCCCCGGAGCAAGCGCGCTGGCTGGCGCTGGATATCCGCGCGACCCGCAAAACCCGCTTGCTGGCGCTGCCCGAATTGCGCGCGCAAGCCCAATTGGCTGATATGCTGATATTGAAGCGTGGCAACCGGCTTTCGATTACCCCGGTCAGTACCACCGAGTGGCAAGCCATTCAAGCCATGTTGTAAGGGTTGGGTCGGCGCAGGGCATATTGTGTCGCATAAAGAAGGAGTGGTCATGGATATAGGCATGGGCCTGGTGTTAATGGCCATGGGTTTGTTTGGTGGTTTTTGCGCCGGGCTATTGGGTATTGGCGGTGGCATGATTCTGGTGCCCTTCATCACCATGTTTTTGGCGGCGCAACAGGTAGCACCGGATGTGATTGTGCGTATGGCGATTGCGACTTCGCTTGCCACCATCATGTTCACGTCGGCTTCATCCGTGCGTGCCCATCACCAGCATGGCGCGGTGCTGTGGCCGGTGGTGCGTTTGCTGGTGCCGGGTTTGTTGCTGGGGTCGTGGATCGGCCCATGGCTGGGCAAGCAAATGAATGCTACCGCGCTGGCGGTGTGCTTTGCGCTGTTTGTGGCGTTTTCGGCGACCCAGATGCTGACTGGCAAAAAACCGGCCGCTTCACGCCAGTTGCCCGGTGCGCCCGGCATGGCTGCTGCGGGCGGGGTGATCGGTATATTGGCAGGTCTGGTCGGTGCCGGTGGCGGCTTCATTTCGGTGCCCTTCATGACGGCTTGCAATGTCAAAATCCATAATGCCGTAGCAACCAGTGCTGCGCTGGGTTTTCCGATTGCCTTTGCGGGCACGCTGTCAAATATTTACTTCGGCTGGAATGCACCGCATTTACCCGCTTATTCGATGGGGTTTGTGTATTTGCCGGGCTTGTTGATTATTTCACTGGCCAGCGTTTGCATGGCACCGCTGGGTGCCCGAACCAGCCACCGTTTGCCCGTCGCAACCTTGAAAAAAGTATTTGCGCTGGTACTGTATGCGCTGGCGGCGTATATGTTGTGGAAGGCGTGGATGTTGAAATAAGCCTGTGCGCAGCATGGAAAATCCGGATTTGAGCGAAGAAAAGTGCAGAAAAAAGACGAGCATGCCAGACCGGGGAGGAGGGCATGCTCGCCCAAAACGCTCAACTACAGGGGGTAAATCTAAAGGTGATGCCAGGTAAAGCCACAACAATTGCCAGGTAACGCTAAAACGCTAAAACGCTAAAACAAATCTCAAGTGCAGCAAAAAATTGATGCTTAAAACAGGGAGCCGCAAGTGATGCTGCCTTTGCGCAGCGCATGGCCGCTGGTTTCGGAATCGTCGGCCCAGTAAAACGGTTTTTGCCCGCCAACGCATTCACTTTCTGGTGCAATCGCAATACCTTCATTATTGATATTGCTCATGCCGCTGGGGCGGTTATGGGCTTTTTTCACGACAAACTTGCCTTTGGTGGCAGAACCAACCGTGGTGTCGATGCCCAGCAGGTGCGAACGGTTGCTGCAATTATTATCGCAATAGGCCCACAATGCGCCGCTGTCGCGGTCAAACGAGAGCGCCATGATCTGCTTATGGCCGCTGGCAATGGTGGCGACCCGCACAAAGCTGGAGCCACTCAAATTGAGTGCATACGCATAAATCTGCCCATTCGCTTCCAGTCCGACCAAAAACAGGCCGCTGCCATGGTTCGGATAATTGGCCGGATCATACGCCAGGCCGGTATTGTCATCCTTGAACTGCTTGCTGGTCAGGAAGCTGTCTGGCACCCAGGCAATTGCTTCCAGGCCCAGATTGGTGCTGCTGACGGCGGGCAAATCGCTGGTCAAATTCCATTCATTGCTGGCGTTGATGCTGCTGCCAGTGGCATTGGTGTCATAGCTCAAAATACTGAAGCGGTTACTGCCACTGCCATCGCGCTCGGTGGCGACATAAATCATGCTCGATGTCAGTTCGGCCTTGGTTACGCCTTCGGCGTCCGGTGCGCCAGTGCCATTC
>JBDLSU010000081.1:0-3408 GCA_039799405.1 Pseudomonadota bacterium
ACGTCGCCATTGAAGCCATCGGCGCGCAGCTTATCGGCACCCTTGACCATTTCTTCTTCCTTGCGGAAACGAATCTGGGTCGAAATGTCCGGCCGGCTCACCGCCAGCGTACCGGCTTCACCGCAGCAGCGATCATTTTTGGTGATGGCGGTATTGTCCGCCGTCTTGATCAGGGTGTTGACGGTTTTTAACGGGTCTTGCAACTTCATCGGCGTGTGGCAGGGGTCGTGATACATATAGCGGGTGCCGGTTACACCTTCCAGCCGCATGCCTTTTTCCATCAGATATTCGTGAATATCGATGATGCGGCAACCGGGGAAGATTTTGTCAAACTGGTAGCCCTGCAATTGGTCGTAACAAGTGCCGCACGACACCACCACGGTTTTAATGTCGAGGTAGTTGAGTGTGTTAGCCATGCGGTGGAACAGCACCCGGTTGTCGGTGATGATTTTTTCCGCCTTGTCATAGTCGCCGCTGCCGCGCTGCGGGTAGCCACAGCACAAATAGCCTGGCGGCAGCACGGTTTGCACCCCCGCCTTCCACAACATGGCCTGGGTCGCCAGACCGACTTGCGAAAACAAGCGTTCCGAGCCGCAGCCGGGGAAGTAAAACACCGCTTCGGTGTCGCTGCTGGTGGTATGCGGATTGCGGATGATCGGGATGATTTCATCGTCTTCAATATCCAGCAAGGCGCGTGCGGTTTTCTTGGGCAAATTGCCCGGCATTTTCTTGTTGATGAAGTGAATCACTTGCTCACGTATCGCGGGTTTGCCAACCGTGAGCGGTGGTGCCTTGGTTTGCTTTTTCGCCAGTCCATTCAGCAAATCATGGCCCAGCCGCTGCGCCTTGAAGCCCCATTTCATCATCACGGTGCGGGTAGCTTTGATGGTGCTGGGGTCTTTCGCGTTGAGGAAAAACATCGCCGCCTTGGTGGCCGGGTTGAACGACTTTTTATCCATCTTGCGCAGCAAATTGCGCATATTCATCGAGACATCGCCAAAGTCGATTTTTACCGGGCACGGGGTGGCGCATTTGTGGCAGACGGTGCAGTGTTCGGCCACGTCTTCAAATTCTTCCCAATGCTTGAGCGAAATGCCGCGCCGGGTTTGTTCTTCGTATAGAAACGCTTCGATCAGGCTGGAAGTAGCCAGGATTTTATCGCGTGGCGAATACAGCAAATTGGCGCGTGGCACATGGGTCGAGCACACCGGTTTGCATTTGCCGCAGCGCAGGCAGTCTTTGACGCTGGTGGCAATCGCGCCAATATCGCTTTGCTGCATGATCAAGGACTCATGCCCCATCAGGCCAAACGAAGGCGTATAGGCGTTGCGCAAATCGGCTTCCATGTTGGGCAAATTCATCAACTTGCCTTTGTTGAAGTGGCCTTGCGGGTCGATTTTTTGTTTGTAGTTGCGGAAATCACCCAGTTCGGCTTCGGTCAAAAATTCCAGCTTGGTGATGCCGATGCCGTGTTCGCCCGAAATAACGCCATCGAGCGAGCGCGCCAGCAGCATGATGCGCGCTACGGCGGCGTGCGCGTCTTGCAGCATGGCATAGTTGTCGGAATTGACTGGCAAATTGGTATGCACATTGCCGTCACCCGCATGCATGTGCAGGGCCACGAACACGCGCCCACGCAAGATGCGCTGGTGGATGGCGCTGCATTCATCCAGAATCAGTTTGAAGGCGGCACCGCTGAAAATCTGGCGCAAGCTGGCGCGCAGTTCTGCCTTCCAGGAAATGCGGATGCTGCGATCTTGTACCAGATCAAACAACTTCGCTTGCGGTTGCTGGGCCAGACGTTCGACAAACAGATTCTGGTGCTGGCTACGCAAGTTATCCGGGCACAGTGTCAGCCAGGTATCTTGTGCTTGCGCCAAAGGTTTGTCCATTTCGGCCAGCAGATATGTCCAGCGCGCAAATACGCCATCGAGCAGGGTTTGCGCCTGTTGCACCCGGTCTTCCAGCAGTTCTGCCGAGGAAATGGCGTCGCTGCTGCCGTCTTCGGTTTTTGCCAGTGGCAGTTGGCGCTGGGCGAAAAATTCGCGCAGCGCATCGATCAATTGCAGCTTGTTTTTGATCGACAGCTCGATATTGATGCGTTCAATGCCGTCGGTGTATTCGCCCATGCGTGGCAGCGGAATCACCACGTCTTCGTTGATTTTGAAAGCGTTGGTGTGCTTGGCAATCGCGGCGGTGCGGGCGCGGTCGAGCCAGAATTTTTTACGGGTTTCGGCACTGACTGCAATAAAGCCTTCGCCGACCCGGGTGTTGGCAATCCGCACCACTTCGGAGGTGGCATGCGCTACGGCGGCTTCATCGTCACCGACAATGTCGCCAAACAAGGCCATTTTGGGCAGTACGCCGCGCTTGGATTTGGTGGCGTAACCGACCGCGCGCAAATAGCGTTCATCCAGATGTTCCAGCCCGGCCAGGCGCAGGGTGGTATAGGCCGGATCGCCGTTTTTCGGCAGGCTTTCCAGGTAATCTTTGATTTCGACAATCGACGGAATCGCATCGCGCGCCTGACCGAAAAATTCCAGACAGACGGTACGGGTAAATTTCGGCATCTTGTGCAAAATCCAGCGTGCCGAGGTAATCAAACCATCGCAGCCTTCTTTTTGAATGCCGGGCAAACCCGCCAAAAATTTGTCGGTCACATCTTTGCCCAGGCCTTCTTTACGGAACTGGCGGCCGGGTACATCGAGTTGCTCGGTTTTGAACGGTTGTTGCTCGCCCGGGTGACGCCATTCCAGCAAAAATTTGGCGACTGGCGCATCGTGAATTTTGGACAGATTATGCTCCAGCCGCGTTACTTCCAGCCAGTCGCCATTCGGGTCAACCATGCGCCACGAGGCCAGATTATCCAGCGCCGTGCCCCACAATACCGCTTTCTTGCCACCCGCATTCATGGCGATATTGCCGCCGATGCAGGAGGCGTCTGCTGAAGTGGGGTCAACCGCAAACACAAAACCGGCTTGTTCGGCCGCATCCGACACGCGCCGGGTGACCACGCCCGCGCCCGAGTAAATGGTGGCGTATTCACGCTCCACGCCCGGCAGTTGGCGCATTTCTACCGCGCCCAGGGTAATCATTTTTTCGGTATTAATTACCGCCGACAAGGGCGTCAGCGGCACTGCGCCGCCGGTGTAGCCAGTGCCACCGCCACGCGGAATAATCGTCAAACCGAGTTCGATACAGGCTTTGACCAGGCCGGCGATTTCTTCTTCGGTATCCGGGGTCAGCACCACAAACGGATATTCCACCCGCCAGTCGGTCGCGTCGGTCACATGGGCCACGCGCGACATGCCGTCAAACTTGATGTTTTGCGCATGGGTATGACGCCCCAGCACCTTGCGTGCGCGTTTGCGCAAATTCCAGGTCTGGCGAAATTCTTCTGCAAATTGC
>JBDLSU010000082.1:0-13838 GCA_039799405.1 Pseudomonadota bacterium
ATCTTTCATCCGCCACTGGTGCGCCCCGTTTCAGTCCCGTTTGCAACCGCTGCTGCACGCCTACCAGAGCGGGGTACAAACTGGCGATTTTGAATACGCCACCTATGCTGCGGGCAATTACTGCAATTTCCTGTTTTTTACCGGCCATCCACTGCGCGAACTGCAAACCGAGATCAAAAAGTTCTCGGCCAGCATGATCCAGTTTAAACAGGAACACGCCTTGAACTGGCAAAAGATATTCTCCCAGGCCATTTTGAATTTACAGGGTTTAAGTAACGATCCCTGCTGTCTGGCCGGTTCCAGCTATGATGAAGAACGCATGGTGATCAACGCCAACAATCGCACCGCCATGTTTCGCATCGGCTTTTACAAAATGATTTTGTTCTACCTGTTCCAGCACAACGCCCAGGCACTGCGGCAAGCGATCATTGCCGAACAACATCAGGATGCGGTACTGGGTTTTTCCGGGGTGCCGGTTTGCCATTTCTATATGGCCTTGATCCGGCTGGCCCTGGCCGCAGACAGCCCGGCAGCAGAACGCCGTGCCCTGTTGCAAAAAGTGGCCGCAATCCAAAAAAAATTGCAGGCCTGGGCCAGCCATGCGCCGATGAATCATTTACACAAATGGCATCTGGTCGAAGCCGAATCAGCGCGCGTTGGCGGGCGTGCGCTGCAAGCCATGCAGCACTACGACCAGGCCATCAAGCTGGCGCAGCAGCATGATTTTCCGCACGAAGAAGCGCTGGCCAATGAACTGGCCGGACGCTTTTACCTGGCACGCGGCCAGGAAAAAGTGGCGCGCGCTTATTTGCAGGACAGTTATTACGGCTACCAGCAATGGGGTGCGCATGCCAAACTGCGCCAGATGGAACAACGCTACCCGGACTGGCTGACCCGGCTCGACACCCGCGCCCAGCCCGAAGCCACCATGCGCACCCTGACCGCAGACGACAACACCAGCGGCGGGCTGGATCTGGGCGCGGTATTAAAAGCCTCGCAAGCCTTGTCAGGCGAAATTGTGCTGGCCCAGTTGCTGGAAAAGCTGATGCGCATCGGCATTGAAAACGCCGGAGCCCAGCGCGGGGTACTGCTGCTGGAACATGACGGTGAATGGCGCATCGAAGCGCAAGGTGCCGTCAGCCAGGACACGGTAGAAGTACTACAATCACTGCCCTTGCCGCCCGCGCCCGCAACAGCCGGTGCAACAAGCGATGCAACCACCACGCCGCTGGTGCCAGCCGCCTTGATCCAGTACGTGGCAATGAGCAAAAAAGCACTGGTGCTGGATGATGCCTGTGCTCACGGCCGCTTTACCCAGGATGCTTACATCCAGCAGCATCAAGTGAAATCGGTGTTATGCCTGCCGATTTTGCAGCAGGGCAAACTGGCGGCGATTTTGTATCTGGAAAATAATCTGACTCTGGGTGCATTCAGCGCCGACCGTCTGGCGGTGCTGAAAATTCTGGCTTCGCAAGCGGCCATTTCGATCGAAAATGCGCGGGTCTATGAAACCCTGGAATCGACCGTGGCCCAGCGCACCGCCGCCCTCTCGCTGGCCTACACCGCCGCCGACACCGCCCGCCAGCAGGCGCAACTGGCGGGCGAGCAAGCCACCCAGGCCCTGCATGAATTGCGCGCCACCCAGAGCCAGTTAATTCAATCGGAAAAACTGGCCTCACTCGGACAACTGGTGGCCGGGGTAGCGCATGAACTCAACACCCCGATTGGCAATGCACTCACCTCCGCCTCATCGCTTGGCGACAGCAGCCGCAACTTTGCCAAGGCGCTGGAAAAAGGCGAAATGCGCAAATCCAGCCTGAACCATTTCGTCGAAAACGCACTCAGCATGAGCCATCTAATCGAACGCTCGTGCGAGCGCGCAGCGCGCCTGATCACCAGCTTCAAGCAAGTGGCAGCCGACCAAACCTCGGAACAACGGCGCAGCTTCGACTTGCGCGCCCTGGTAGCCGACAACATCGCCGCCCTGCGCGCCGGGTTCAACCCCGACCCGTGGCAAATCGATATCGACATTCCCGCTGGCATCCACTGCGACAGCTACCCCGGCCCACTGGGCCAGGTGATCGCCAACCTGGTGCAAAACGCCATCCACCACGGCTTTGCCGGACGCCAGCACGGCTGCTTGCGCATCAGCGCCAGTGTCAAGGACGGCGGCCACATCGAAATGATTTTTGCCGACGATGGCAAAGGCATGGCAGGCGAAGTGCTGGCGCATATTTTCGAGCCGTTTTACACCACCCAAATGGGCCAGGGCGGCCCGGGGCTGGGTTTGTCGATTTCGCTCAATATTGTTACCAGCGTGCTCGGTGGCACACTGCAGGCCAGCGCGGTGCCGGGGCTGGGGGCGACGTTTGTGGTGCGTTTTCCGGCGCAAGCGGCGGACAAGTTGTCGCGCAACACACCAGCATAGATCAAATAGTCTACAATCAGGCCGGATCTGAGCGCAAATAGCCGGGAATATCCCGCTTTTCATGCAACACGCGCCAAATCTCAATGTGCTCAGCTTGTTCAACATAAAACACCAGCCACGGGTAACGCCCCAATCTGGCAAAGCGTAAGCCATCGATGCCTAACTCATGAGCGTAGCGCAACGATCCCCCTTCGGGATAATGGCTCACTCGGGCGTAAGTTTGCTCAAGCGCATCGATAAATCCTTGTGCAATATTGCCGGGTCCTTGCGCAAGAAAATAGTCAATCGCCGCCTCGACATCCAGACGTGCCATTTCTCGTGGAATAACGGTTTTTTGCTTCATTCGACCGCAATTGCTTTTGCCGCTGCCCGATCACGCAAACTGGCAAAATAGGCTGTGTCCGCTGGTGCCGTCAACGGCGACTGCGCGCCCGCCAGCAGCATATTGCGCAGTTTTTGTCGTTCTTGCTCGAAACCGATTAATTGACTCAAAAACTGGCTGCTATTATCGAAACCACCTTGTGCCACTTGCTCATCGATAAACGCCGCCTGGCTTTCGGGTAAGGAAATGGTGAAATCAGTCATGATTTTTTCCGGTTGTGGGGTCTGTGCAGATTATAAGTTGATTTTCTACTGGAAGCAGCCCCGACGCCATTCTGGCCGGGGTTGATTGCATCGTTCAACATTGCAAGCTTCAGCGCAGGCACATCATGGGGCACAGAATACGACAACCCCAATACCCAAAGCAGCAAAATCTCAAAATAATTGCCGCTGTTGACACTGAACCTGCTGCCCACGCTACCGACAATATTATCCTGAACACTACCGGATCATTCCAACCTGAATCCCGGCTTGTGCAAATTCATGCAGCATATCGGCAAACAAGACGATGGCGCGTGGATGCAGGTTCACTTCTGGCTCGTCCACAAAAAGAATACAGCCGCCTGTCGGCGTCAGGCGGCGATTGCGCATCAGGGGCGAAAGAATGCCGATTCTTTTATGCTTTCCGCAGTTTGATGCATATTGAAACGCTCTTTGCCGCGTGTAAACCAAATGCCGTCGCTGCCCAACTCGACCTCACCGCCGCCAGTCACATCGCCCAAATGCGGAAAAACCTTTTTAATATTGCCATGCAGCGCAGCGGAGGTGGTTGGCTGGCGAAAATCTTGCACCAGATCATAATAAGTATCGTCAAAGGCGGCAATTTCCGCGCCATCACGAGTGGCAATTCAGACCAACATGCAACTGCCTGTGAAAATTATCCCCCCAGGGCATGCGCTGATTCGACATCGGGTGTCCAGATTGTCGCACTCAAGCTGCAGGCTTATTTTTTGACGTATAGCCCATCAAACGCCACCGACCACTTGCCGGCCGCATCGGTGCTTTCCCACAACTGGCGCACGCTGCCATCCGGATTGGGCGACCAGCTAATGCGGTGCTTGATGGCCTGGCCCCTGGGGTCAAAGCCATTACCCTCCAGCACCATTTTGCCGTCTTTGAAGCCGCCTTCCAGCAGTAACAATAGCCCGGTGTTATCGACCCAGGTCTGGTGCCACACCTTGCGCGTGGCGTCGTAAGTATTCAGGCTTTCGCCGCTGTAGCCAGCGGGGGTAGTATAGTGCTCGTGCAAGACGCAGCCATTGTGTGCCAGTTTGATGCTGTTTTCCCCGACCAGCTTGCCGCCAGCCCCATTCACCTTCCATTCACCCAGCCAAAAATCGAAGGCACGGTGGGGTGCGGTGCTGCAGGGGGGTGGTGTGGGGCTGGCGGCGCGGGCGGGCAGGATGCTTAAACTGCTGCCACAGCAAAGCGCCATGACGAACAAGGAAGGGAGTGATTTCATAATGGCTCCATGATCGGGGTGAGCATGCATGCTAACAGCATTTTTCGCGTCTTACCACTGACGCATCGCCGGGTGAAATGCCCCCGGTTTAATCAGTTGATTTTCTACTGCAAGCCGCCCCGGCACCATTCTGGCCCGGGCTGCTTGCATGGCGCAATCTGACATCACAGCGATTTGGCGCTACCACTGATCAACGATTTTTCAATCACCTCGTTAATGGCGCGGGCGATATCGGCTTCCATACGCTGCCGTTCGTTGCCAAGCTGGCCCATTTGTTTGCCCAGATCATGCAGCGGTTGCGATTTTTCGCGCATTTCTTTGCCGAGCTTTTTCAGGGGTTCCAGATTGGCGGTCAGGCGTTTGACTTCGGCCTGCAGTTCCGCTTGTTTGGCTTTCATTTCTTTGCGCAAGGGCTCCATTTTCTGCTTCAACTGGGCCATTTCCTGCTGCAATTGGGCGCGTTCCTGTTCTGACGTGGCCGTTGCCATGGCAGCACCGAGCTTGCCCATTTCGGCACCGATTTCGCCTTGTTTGGCACCCAGTGCGCCCATTTGTTCACCCAGTTGGTTGGCAGCGGCCTCCAGTGCTTTGGTGGCCGGGTCGTCCTGAATATGGCTCATCGATTCGCCCAGGGCTTCCAGCTTTTTGCTTTCCTGCGCCATTTTCTGGTTCAGCGCTTCCATTTTTTGCTCAAGTTGCCCGGCCGGGCCACGCGCTGCCAGGGCGCTGGCGACCAGTTGCGGATCGGTTACGACAAAGCCTTTGCCATCTTTCTGGAACCAGAGAAAATCCTGCTTGGCCTCCATCTTCAATTTGCGCAACTGCGCTTGCTGCGCCTGGTCGGTGCCGCTGGTGATGGTGGTGCCGGATTTGGGTGAGACGATGGCATAGCTGAAGCGATCAGCATGTGCTCTGGCAACGGGCGGTAGCGGTGGTAGCGGCGGCACCGGGGGTACGGCTGGCGCTGCTTTGTGGCTACGCTTGTTGATGGTGCCCGCAGGTGCGGGTGGCGCTGGTGGTGGTGGTGGCACTTCGCTAACTGCTGGCGCTGGCACCGGAGCCGGGGCTGGCGCTGGTACTTCGCTTACCGCTGGCACGGGCGGCAGGGCCGGGGCAACCGGTTTGTCGCTGCTACCGGCATGGGTGCCGACAGCCTGAACATTGGAATACAGCGCACTGCACACCAGCACCAGGCCCGCCAGTGGCATGGTAACTTTCCAGTTAAGGCTCCGCGCTTCCGGGCGAATAAGACGTTTGATACGAGACATGAGAACTCCTCCGTTTGCCGCTGGGGCAAATTGGTTGATTGAAGACTGGAACAAGTCCAGTTGTTGAAGAGCAAGAGCCAGACGCCGCGGTTCGCCCAGTCTTGATGCTGCCAAATCATCTGCAATTTGTTCACGCTCGATGCGGATCTGTTTTGAAATCCACCAGACTGCCGGGTGGTAAAACAGCAGCATTTCGATCGCGCTTTGCAACAGGTTAATTACATAATCGAAGCGTTTGACATGCGCCAGTTCATGCGCCAGCAAGGCTTCCAGAAAATCGGGTGGCATGCCGGTCAACAGCGCGGCAGGCACAAAAATAACCGGGCGCAGCCAGCCTGCAGTGACCGGGCTATCAAGTTCATGACCCAGGCGCAGGCGGACGCTGCGTTGCAGGCCAAAGCGCGTCGCCAGAATGTCGAGTTTTTGCTGCCAGTGCGCCAGCGCTTGCTGTAGTTCGCCCTGCCCTGCGCCATCGGCCTGCTGGTACAAGCGGCGCAACCACAGCGCGCCCAGCACCATGCGCAGCGCAAACAGGCTAATACCCGTCACCCACAGCGCCACCATCCACGGTGCCAGGCTGGCCCAGTCAAAACCGGCCGGATTACCGTTTGCCAGCATGGCGCGCCCGGCTTCATTGAGCACAGCAGCAGAATCTGCCATCGCTTGCGCCGCAGGCTGCATGGCTGGTGTCTCCGGCGCAGCAAAGCGCGCAATCTGCCACAGCGGCAAGGCCAGACACAGCAGCAAACTGCCACAGGCGATGGCGTAACGGGTTTGCGGGCGGTTATTGCGCAGTAGGGCCAACAACACCGCAGTAATGCAGCCAATCAGCGCACCTTGCCAGACAAAATGCAGCAAGGCCCAGCCCAGATTTTGGGTAAAGGGTGCGTACAAAAAGGTGTTGATGAAGGCTGGCAGCGCTGGCAGGTTGAACAAGGCGCTCATTTTTTCTCCTGATCCAGAAAGGCTTGAATTTCATCGCGTTCGGCCTGGGTAACATGGCTGCGCAAGGCGGCCAGCACCAGGTCTTTGCCGGAGCCGGAAAAAGCTTTACGAATAAAATCTTTCACCAGATTGGTTTGCAAAGCATCCTGGCTGTGCGCTGGCGCATACACATGCGCCCGCTGGCTCTCGTCTCGCACCAGCAAGCCCTTGCCATGCATCACCTGTAGCAGGCGCAGCGCGTTGGCGTAGGTGGTATCGGGCCGATCAAGCAGTGCCATTTCATGCACTTGCTTGGCCGAAGCCGGGCCGGATTGCCACAGCAGGCGCAAAATCTCCAGTTCGGCGGCGGTGGGTTTGGGTGGCGCGGATGATGAGCTGGCAGTGGTCATGATGGGTCAGCGCAAAAAAGTTTCGATGGGGGAAGTGTAGGCGATCTAGATTATTTTGTCTAGATCAAATTATCTAGATTCGGAAAATATTTTCTATCTGCCCTTGATGCTTGCTCAGGCTGAAGCAATACGGTGAGATTTGTTTAGTAACTTGCTGGTTGTTCAGGTAGAAACCAGCGCATGGCAAGCCAGAAATGGATTCTGGCTGCATGAGTTCTGTAGTGAAATTTGTGGTGGAAGTATTTAAGGCTTAAGCGGTACCACTTGAAAATCAGCGATAAAACGCTTCAACCTTGCCTTTGACCTTGATCAGCATCGGCCGCCCCTTGCGATCCAGCGTTCTGCCAGCGGCAACCATGATCCAGCCTTCGCTAATGCAATACTCTTCGACATCATGGCGTTCTTTGCCATTGAGTTTGATGCCGACGTCTTGCTTGAACACGTCTTCGTTAAAAAATGGGCTACGCGGATCAACCGCCAGCCGGTCGGGTAATGGGGGGAGTGTGGTGGTATCGTTCATGGGGCGTGATTATCCATGAAAAATCTGATGGGTGCAATACGGATGTGTATTTGACTTGTCCGCCAGTTATAGTCAGTTGTCAATGAGCCTGGTTCAAGGCACACGCCGGCATCCAGGCACTTGATTGCCGCTTACCCGGCCCATGTTAAAATCGCACAACTGAAGCGAAGGCCAAACCATGTCCATCTTACCCCGTAAAAAACTGCCGGTTGGCATTCAAACCTTGGCCGAAATTATTCGGGAAGGCCATTATTACGCGGATAAAACCGGCTTTGCCCAGCGCATGATTGAGCGTGGCAAGTACTATTTCCTGTCGCGCCCGCGTCGCTTTGGCAAAAGCCTGTTTATTGACACGCTTAAAGAAATGTTTGAAGCCAATCAAGCGCTGTTTCAGGGTTTGCATGTGCATGACCAATGGGATTGGAGCAGGCGCTCCCCCGTGATTCACATCAGCTTTAACGATGGTGGCTTGAGCACGGCTGCAGATCTTGCGCGACGTATCCGTAGCATTTTGCGGCTTAACTTCGAGCGGCTGGGCTTGCCCTTGCCTGACCTGCCAGACAATATCGATTTATTCGGTGATTTGATTCGTAGCGCCCACGCCAAATTTGGCGAGCGCGTGGTGATTTTGGTGGACGAGTACGACAAACCGATACTGGATAATTTGCATGACAGCGAGGCTGCACTGGCCATGCGTGAAGGATTGAAGGCGATTTATTCGGTCATCAAGGGGGCGGATGCGCATCTTCGTTTTGTGTTTTTGACCGGCGTTTCCAAGTTCAGCAAGGTGAGTCTGTTTTCTGGCTTGAATAATTTGCGCGATATTACCCTCATGCCGGAATATTCTGCCATTTGTGGCTATACCGATGCGGAGTTGGATACTACCTTTGGGCCGGAACTGGCGGGCCTGGATCGAAGTGAAATTCGACATTGGTACAATGGTTACAACTGGCGTGGCGAAGCGGTGTATAACCCATACGACCTGTTACTGCTATTTGATGCGCGTGAATTTCACCCATGGTGGTTTTCAACCGGCACGCCCGGTTTTCTGATCAAGCTGCTGGCAAACAGTGGTTTTTTTACCCCCCGGTTAAGCAAACTGCGTACCGATGCCGAACTCATTTCCACCTTCGATGTCGATAGCATTGCGCCCGAAGCCTTGCTGTTTCAAGCAGGCTATTTAACCATTCACCATTGCGAGCAAAGTCTGGCGGGCAATTGGCGTTATACACTGGGCTACCCTAATCGGGAAGTGGAAGTGAGCTTGAATATTGCACTACTGACCAGCTATGCGCCACCCGATGGGAATGCCAAAGAAAACAGCATACGACTGGAAGAATTGCTGGTTGCCAATGATGTGGCTGGCTTGCGCGACTTGTTTCAGTCATTTTTTTCCGGCATTCCGCATCAGTGGTTCACCAATAACCAGATCGCCAATTATGAAGGCTATTACGCCAGCGTGTTTTACAGCTATTTCGCGGCGTTGGGATTCGACATAAGGGTGGAAGACGCCACCAACCATGGGCGGATTGATATGACGGTGATTTTGCCACAGCATATTTTTGTGTTCGAATTCAAGGTAGTGGAACTGCTGCCCGATGGACGCGCTTTGCAACAGATTAAAGACAAAGCCTATGCTGATAAATACCGCGCCACGGGTTTGCCGATTACGCTGGTGGGGGTGGAGTTTTCTCGCGAGAGCAGGAATGTGGTGGGGTTTGAGGTGGAGGTATTGGGGTAGTGCTAAAAATGAAATTCGATCTTACTTCAAAACCGTTGGTGTTTAACGGCGAACAAATCAGACTGATGCCGATGTGCTTTGGCCGTGGTTGCAGACGCACAGTTTCGTTGATCAGCGTTTGGGCGTCTACCAGCATATCGTTGAACTGGGAATTTTGGTGCTGGAATATGATGCCAACGCAATTTAATTCCCCATGCCCTTATCCCACTCACGCAGCATCGCCACCCCAATTTCCATGAAAGCAGGCGTCGCCGCCATATAGCCAGTCAACTCCTGCCGCGCCAGCGCCACCCCGGCGGCAACTTCATCAATCAACTGCTGCCCACGCACCGGGCTGATGCCGCAATGCGCCTGCCCAAAGCCCATCAACGCTTTTACCTTCGGCCAACGCTTGCTGCCGCCCAGGGTCAAGGCCAGCATATCTTTCGGATGGTAAGGCGTGGTTGAAACAATATCGTAGCTGGGCGACAGCCGCACGGTGCTTTCGCAGTCGTCATACAAGACGCCAAAATTCTTCAAATGTGCATCGCCGTTCCTCACCACGCAAGACAACACCAGCGTTTTGAAAAATGCTTCCAGCGCAGACTGCACCAGATCTGGCGAAACAAATTGCCTGATCCGCTTGGCGATGTTTTCATACGAGCCATCGTACTTTTGGGCCGAGGTTTTGCCGTTGAGCACGCAAAAATCTTCAAAACCCAGATAGCGCCCTTCCCTCAAATCAAAGCGTTCAACAATCAGAAACTTGCCATTGTCCGACAGCGCAAAATTCGGCACCTCCAGCCCGGCGAGCTTGGCGGCGCGCATGCAAAAGTATTCGTTGGCGGCCAACTGCGGGAACTCGTTTTCATGCCAGGCTTTGATGATGTGGGTGGCACCGCGATAGGAAAGACGATCTGGTGCCATTGCGCTTGCAGAGGTGGACGCAACTACTTGTGCAGACATCGGCGCGGATGCGGGTGTGCTTGCAGCACGCACCAGCACCTTGGGTTGCGCGCCGGAGATGCCGGAAAATTCGGCAAATTGGCTCAACAAGCTTTCAAACAAATCTTCAGCACCGTCATAGGTCAAAATTTGCTGCAAATCCTGCACCGGCACATCTGGCCCGACAGCACCAAAGCGCAAGCGCCCGATCTGGGACGCGCCCAAAATGCGCAGCAAGGCCAGATCGTCAAACTGCGGCACAACTTTGGAAAACTGCTTGCGCAAGCGCTCACCCAACCAGCCTTCCGGCAAGTTCATGTCAAATATCGGGTGCAGTTTTGGCTCGAACAGGTATTGATCCGGCAGCACTGGCATGGTCAGCGATACCGCCGCTGCGGGTGGGCATTGTGCATCATAGCCAAACACAAAGCACTGGCGGCGATTGGCAGACTTGAACAAGGTTCCGGCGCGGGTGTTGGCAACCTGAATGAGCAAGCTGTCGTCAGAGACTGGTTCAGCGTTATTCATGTTCTTGCTCCGCAATCAGTTGCTGCAAGGTCGGGCGTTTGCTACGCGCCTGCACTGCCAGCTCCAGCCCGAGGAAGGTGCAGATCGCCATGATTTTGCGAATGCCAATTTCGCCAATGCTACCGTTTTCGATGCCAGAAATGGTGGCGCGGCTCATGCCAAGCTGCGCCGCCAGTTGCTGCTGCGTGATTTTTTGACGTTTTCTGGCAGCGCAGATTTGGCTGCCGATTTCATCCAGTTGCATAATGCATCCCATACAATGCAAAATAAGAGAATTATCTTTCAATGCAGTGTATACGATGCATTTTTAAGCGTCAACGCATGCTTTATTCCGGTTTGAAGCTTTTGCCCAATCTGGCCGCTTCGGCATCCCATTGTTCACGCTGGGCGCTCGGGTAGACGATTTCAAAGTTGATGAATTGATTTTCGATGAAGTAGACCTTGCGGTAGAAAATATTTTCGCCTTCAAATCCAGACAGCACAAACCAGTTGTCTTTTTGCAGCTTCAAGGTCAGTTGGCGCTTGCCGTCTTTTTTGATTGCTTTGAGCGCTTTGGCGTACACCGTTTTGGGGGTGTCAGGCGGCTCGGAAGGATCGGCTGAATTATTGCTACCCCATACCGACATTCTGGTTTTGCCATCATGAGAAATAAATGTCTGCCCATCGCCATTGTCGGCGGCACGTTGGGGTACCAATAGCTTGCGCGGAAAATCGATGGAAAAGCCAAAGCGGCCATTGCCGTAGGTTTCGTAATCGCTGATGGTGTGGGACTTGATTGGTGCCGACGGCGAAGCGCCGGTCGGTTCGGCAGCCATTACCACCGGACAAATCACCAGCAGCAACAGCTTGAAAACGCAGGATAGTTTCATGGAACCAATTTCTATAAATAAGGGGAATTTACAATGTGAAGGGGTTGAGCAAAGGCACCTGAAAACGCACAAAATCGCGCTCATTGCGGGTCACGACCGTCAGTTTATGGATTAGTGCAGTGGCTGCGATCATGGCATCTTCATACACTGTATCGGATTGCCGATGCATCAGTTTGGCCGATTGCCGAAAGCAGCGTGCATCCATCGCAATGACATTGAAACTGGCGGCCAGTTGATTGGCCCAGGCCTCAATCATTGCCGCCTTGCTGACATCCTGTTCCCGCGTGAGTTCGATACCCGCCTGGATTTCGCCGATGGTTACCGCGCTAATGTACAGGTCTGGTTCATCGATTGATTCTATCCAGGCCAGCACGCTGCCATGGGGGCGCGGTTTGCGCAGTTCTGAAACGATGTTGGTATCAAGCAAATACATGCATCACCTCAGACTGGCACTACCGGACGCCACCGTGCTTGACCACGTTGCGGCAAGTTCAGTTCAAACCGGTCAACTTCGGAGAGCAGCAACGTCTTTAACGATGGTCGAGCCGCACTGTTCAAGCGCTGCCACTCGGCCATGGGCATAATCACTGCGGTTTCGACCCCACGCCGTGTCACTAATTGCGGCCCATCGCTCAAACAGGCATCCAATAATTCACTAAACCGGGATTTGGCATCTTGTACTGGCCACGTATTCATGATCGCACCTCAAATAACTAGTCATCTGACTAGTCTATATAATCCAGCACAAAAAAACAAGCCAAGCACTTGATTCATACTACCTGCTGTTGCCCTCCTCCGCCCCCCCTTGGCTTACTGCGCTTAATGCCCGCCCAGACCAAAGAAGCGCCGGATACTGTCCAGATAGGTAGCGTGCTCCACATGTTGCACCGGCGCGCTCCCCTGTTTAAGGGCGTTTAATTCCCGGCTGCGCTGGGTCAGAATATGGGCGAATTCGCTGGCCAGCTCGGGGCGCTGGTGCAGGATTTGTTCAAACAATTCCTTGTCCAGCCGGTAGCACAGGGTGTCGCTATGCGCAGTGACGGTGGCGCTGCGTGGTTCGCCCGTCAGCAAACCCATTTCGCCAAATACATCCCCCGGTTTCAACAAGGCCAAATGGCTGCGCTGGCCATTGGCTTCATACCAGACATCGGCCTCGCCTTCCACCAGCAAATACAACCAGTGCGCCACTGCACCCTGCTTGGTCATCACATCGTCTTTGATAAACGGGGTATTACGCAGCGAGCTGGCGACATGGGCAATTTCATCATCGCTGAGGGCGGCAAACAGGCTGGTACGGCGTAGCGCATGCTTGCGCCGCGCCAGTTCCTGCTCGCGCTGGCTGGCGTTGAGTTTGCTGCCGTCATGCACCAGACTGACATTCATTACCGGGTGCGCCAGCACGTAATTCTGGCGTTTCAGGGCGGCATAAAAATGCACCCGCACCACCGAATCGGTGCCATCATCATGGCGCGCATCGAGCAACCAGTAGCGCACCGCGTATTCGATGGCACCGTGGTTGTAATCGGTGACGATGCATTCCGGCGGCGGTTCCAGCGCAACCCGCTCGATTTGCGCTTCACGTAATGCCTTGGTGACGGTATTGATCACATCTTGCGGTGGCACCATATCACTGACCCAGAATTTGATCCAGCGCCGGAACGGTGGCCGATCAAGCCGACTATACACATCGACCTTGGATTTCATCAGCATGCCATTCGGGATCACAATCAAATGGCCGTTGGTGGTTTGCACATCGGTGTGACGCCAATGCACTTCCACCACCTGACCGCGCACGCCGTCGATGCTGATCCAGTCGCCAATCCGTACCGAATTATCCAGTTGCAGCGCCAAGCCACCAAGAATATTGCCCAGGGTTTCTTGCATCGAAAACGCAATCACGGCGGTAATTACCGCCGAGGTAGTGACCAGCCCGGTCAGGTCCAGCCCGGCGGCGCGTAGCCTTACCATGCCCCAGGCGATATAGGTCAGCACCAGTAAAATATCTTCCAGAATCGCAGGCGGATTAAAGCGCAGCGCAGGCAGCAGCACCCGGAACGCGGTCAGGCCGCAGATGCGGATCAACAGCAAACCCAGGCCCAGGGTCGAGAGTTCTTCCAGCACCGAGGCTGATTGTTTCATCCCGGCCAATACCAGCGGATGCACCAGCAAACTCATCAGCAGGCATAGCCCACCGAACAACAGATTGTTGCGCAACATGCGATGCGCATGTGGCTTGGTATGAGTCAACATTAATTGAATCAGGCTGGCGCAAAGTGTGCTGGCGATCAGACCCAGATGCCAGTGGCTGAACCAGCCATCGAGCATGCGCAGCAATTCGCTCATGATGCGGCTCCCGGTGCGGTAAGCGGGGACGAGGCGGGTA
>JBDLSU010000083.1:0-4318 GCA_039799405.1 Pseudomonadota bacterium
GACCCAATACAAGCGCATGTAGCACGACTTATCAGCGCACATAAGCTTATGCCAAAAAAATGGGATAGGACCAGTTCAAAACCACTTGTCTTGTCTATACAAGCATGCTAGGCTTGCCAAATTGTCTTCCCTTCACCCAACGCTACTGAGCCATCATGCCCGCACATCCACTCAATCAAAACAGCCCCGGCTGGATACCGCTAGCCACCTTTGAAGAACAAAGCCCTGAAGCCATGCTGCAGAGCGCACAAAAGTTTTACGCGACGATGCGGCGGCGGCGCACCGTGCGCGAATTTTCTAACCGGCCAGTGGCGCGGGAAGTGATTGAACAATGTTTGCTGGCGGCGGGTACTGCGCCATCGGGCGCGAATCATCAGCCCTGGCATTTTGCGGTGATAGAAAGTGCTGACATCAAACACCAGATCCGGCTGGCTGCGGAAGAGGAAGAGCGCGAGTTTTATCAACGCCGCGCCCCGCAAGAATGGCTGGATGCACTGGCACCGCTGGGCACCGACCCGCACAAAGAATTTCTCGACATCGCACCGTATTTGATCGTCATCTTCGGCCAAAAGCATAGCGAATTTGCCGATGGAACTTCGATGAAAAACTACTATGTGCCGGAATCGACCAGTCTGGCCGCCGGTTTTTTGATTTCAGCCCTGCACCACAGCGGCTTGGCCACACTGACGCACACGCCCAGCCCGATGGGTTTTTTGAATCAAATTTGCGGCCGCAGCGATAATGAAAAGCCGTATATTTTGCTGGTGGTGGGTTACCCGGCTGAGAATTGCCAGGTGCCGAATATCCGCAAAAAATCCTTGCCGGAGATTGCCACGTTTTTGTAAGGGGGCTTACCCGCTCAATGGTTCATGGGTCAATCATGCTGTGGTGCAGCGTCAATTCAATGAAAGTGCTCGAATTGCATAGCAAACATAGGCATGCCACAGTAACAAGCTCAGTCACCCGGATGAAATCATGCATGTTTTCAGGATATGATCGCAGCTTATATCAGGAGGGGGGGGCAAAAATATCACTGGCCCCCACGAAAGAAGGGGAAAATGTCATCCTCATTTCCAGTTCACCGGGAGCATTGACTCATGCCAAGCCTGTTGCAAGCAGCCGAAACGAATCTCATCGCTGATGGCGCGCTCACCCCGCGTCCATTTCCGCCGCCGTGGTGTTGTGCATGGGGCGATGACCAATATGGTTTGTGGGCCGATTTTGCCGTCAATAGCGTTGTGCAGCGCATGCGCTGGATTGAGCCGGGGCAATTTTTGATGGGCTCGTCATCTTACGAAGAAGGAAGATATGGTGATGAGGGGCCGCAACATCGTGTGAGCATCAGCCGGGGATTCTGGTTGGCAGATACTGCGTGTACTCAAGCATTGTGGCAGGCAGTCATGGGGGATAACCCCAGTGCATTTTATGCGCAAAACCGGGGCGGGCCGTTGCACCCGGTAGAGCAGGTAAGTTGGAATACGGTGTGTGATTTTTTGCGAACCTTGCAAACCAGGCTGCCGCTCTGCCTGGCCTCCTTGCCAACCGAAGCCGAATGGGAATATGCCTGCCGTGCCGGGACAAATACGCCGTTCTTTTTTGGGAAGACGATATCGAGCCAGCAGGCTAATTATGCTGGCAATGCCTGGGGCAATGGCAAGGAAGGTCAGTTTCGTGAGCAAACGGTTGCGGTCAAGGCCTTGCCAGCCAATGCCTGGGGCTTATACCAAATGCATGGCAATGTGTGGGAATGGTGTGCCGACAACTGGCGGGACTATGCGGAAAATCCCATGCCCAATCCGGGTCTGGATCAGGCTTTGGCGATTGGCCCTGGCATCCGCGATGGTGCGGGCCCGGATGCTGCATCTACCGCGCGCGTCGTGCGCGGTGGCGGCTGGCGCAGCCTGGCACGGAGCGTGCGCACGGCCTACCGCAACCACCGCGAGCCGGGCAGGCGGGACGACAGCCTTGGCTTTCGCTTGGCTTTGAGGTCCCAGAGCCAAGCCAGCCGGGTTTAGGCTGCGGGACGCAGCCTTAGGGGTTGGGGCGCGGGACGCGCCTGCCTTTGTCGCGGGACGCGACGGGGTTGGCCCCGAAGCTTGACCAGTGGCGCGCTTACCTGCTCAGGCAATTTTTGCGCAATGCATCGTATGCCGAAGGCGGCAACCTGGCGGGTTTTTGGATTGGTGCAGCCACTGCTGCACACCTACTCACACGCCAGGTGCCTTTGAGTTCGGGCTGTGTTAGCCCCCTGAAATTTCCCTCCGGGGAAACGGCAAGCGCGTCCCGCGCCCGCCCCCTTTAGGCTGCGTCCCGCAGCCTAAGCCCTGCCTACCTGGCTCTGGGACCTCAAAGCCAAGCGAAAGCCAAGGTCGCCGCCCCGCCCGCCTGGCCCGCCGCGGTCGCGGTAGGCCGAGCGCACGCTCTGCGCCTGGCCGTTCCAGCCGCCACCGCGCACGACGCGCGCGGCCTGCGCCTTTGGCGACGGCAACACAGCGGCATCAAGCCCCGGATCGAGCATTTCTGCTGTGCTGTATTCCCGCTTTTCATCGGCGCACCATTCCCACACATTACCATGCATTTGATACAAACCCCAGGCATTGGCTGGTAAGGCTTTGATATCCAGCGTTTTTTGACGATATTCGCCTTTTTTTTCATCACGCCAGGGATAATTGCCGTCAAAATTGGCTTGCGCTGTGCTAATGCTGTTGCCAAAACTAAATGGCGTGCTTGTGCCTGCGCGGCAGGCGTATTCCCATTCCGCCTCGGTAGGCAGGGTCAGCATACATTGGGCCAACCTGCTTGGCGGCCCCGTTTCCATACCCTGATCCAGTATGGCTTGCAGTTTTTGCATAAATACTTGCGTATCATGCCAACTGACTCGCTCCACCGGGTGGTTGGCACCACCGCCGTCGCTGGCATCAAAACGGCTGGGGTTGCGGCCCATAACGGCTTGCCACAAGCCCTGCGTGCATGCGCTGTCTGCCAGCCAAAAGCCCTGGCTGATCGTAACAATATGTTGTGGCCGTTCATCGGTGTAGTACCCCTGATCTGGCAAGCCATGGGTTTCTGCCTCTGGCGAACCCATTACAAACTGCCCCGGTGCTATATAGCGCCACACTTGTGAATGCAAACCATTTTTACCCGCCAAGGTGAGGGTGGCAAAGGGGCCAATTTCATCCAGCGCCAGCGTGAGCGCGTGCACCTTTGCAGACGCTTTTTTCTTGCTTGTTGCCACTGGCATGGCGATTGGCTCCATGGCTTGAAACGGCCAGGCAACCCGCACTGGTAGGCCCCATGGATTAGGCAGCAGCGCATACAGGCCAGCCTCGTCGCGCCCACATTCCAGCGCCCAGGCCGGGCGCACAACGCGCTGCAGCGTACACATCATGCTGCTATCGGCAATTTCCAGCGGGGTATGTCGTGCCAGATCAAACTGCGGCAGTGTTTGCGCCGTTTGTGCCGCTTGCCACACCCCATCCTCACCACTACGCCAGCGCAACAGGCCGTGGCTGGGCCACTGTGCCAGCAACCTTGGCGCTGTGTTGGCTTGCTCCGGTGTGCCATATTCCAGCCGCAAGCTGCCATCTTCTTGCAGCAGGCGCAGATTTTTTGCTGGCGAGACGCCGCCGGACCCGAGCACGGCTTGCTGCAGGGCAGGCAATAAGGCCAGCGGCATGGTTTCTGGCAAGCCGTGGCCATGGCGCAGGCTATCCAGATTGGCCAAGGCCCAGCCCAAGGCAAAGGCGGGTGAATTTTCCCAAATGATGCTGCTGGTGCGCAAACCTTGGCGCGTTATATAGGCCATGTTTTCGGCATAATCTTCCGGCCCGCTACCTGCTTGCTGATGGTGTTGCCAAAGCTGGCGCGCCAGACTGGCAAAATAGGCGGCATGGTCCAGTGTGGTACTGCCCGGTGCATACTGCGCCGCCAGTTGCGCTTCTTCCAGCAGTATGTGAAACGAGAGTTGGCAGTGGTGCGCGGCAATGATTGCGGCGGCTTGCTGGCGCAGCGGTAGCGCGATGCTGCTTTGTAATATCGCTTCGTAATGGCTGCGCCTTGCCTGCCGCACGGTAATGGCCACGCTATTACACGCTACATCCTCACTTTGCCAGGCTGCCAGTTCGGCACTGGCAGGCAGCCCCAAACCACAGCGCAAGGCGCGCAGCAGTGGCGGGCGGACCTGCACCGCCAGGGTGAGCAAGGCCAACAGCGCTTGCAGTTGCGCCGCCGTGGTGGGTATGGCCGTGCCCTGCCGCCGCAATACCAAACGCTGCCCTACATCCCACCAGGCCAGCGGCAAGGGTGCAGCGGGTGGCCG
>JBDLSU010000084.1:0-2821 GCA_039799405.1 Pseudomonadota bacterium
GCCGACACCATTATTGAAGATGGCGTCAAGCTGGATAATCAAATTCAAATCGGTCATAACTGCCATATCGGTGCCCATACTGCGATGGCGGGCTGCGTTGGCGTTGCCGGTAGCGCCAAAATCGGCAAATATTGCACTTTTGGCGGTGCCGCCATGGTGCTGGGCCATCTGACCATTGCCGACCACGTCCACATTTCTTCCGGCAGCATGGTCTCGCGTTCGATTCCGGAAGCAGGGCAATACACCGGATTCTATCCCCTGGCGAAAAACGCCGAATGGGAAAAAAGCGCCGCAGTGGTGCGCAATCTGGCCAGCTTGCGCAGTAAAATCCGCGCCATGGAAAAAACCATTGAATCACTTAGCCAAAAACAATCAGAAAATCCAACATGAAACCACTCGATATCATCCAAATTAAAGAATATTTGCCCCATCGTTACCCAATGCTGCTGGTAGACCGGGTGCTCGATTATGAAATCGGCAAACGCATCACCGCGATTAAAAATGTGACGGCGAATGAAGAATTCTTTAATGGTCATTTCCCGCACAAGCCGGTGATGCCGGGGGTGTTGATGATTGAAGCGCTGGCCCAGACTGCCGCGATCTTGTCGTTTCTGACCATGGATGTCAAACCGGATGAAAATTCAGTGGTGTTTTTCATCGGTATCGACGGTGCCCGTTTCAAGCGTCCGGTTGGCCCTGGTGACCAACTGAAAATGGATGTCGAAATCCTGCGCATTACCCGTGGCATCTGGAAGTACAAGGCGGTCGGATCGGTCGATGGTCAACTGGCGCTGGAAGGCGAGTTGATGTGTACCATCCGCAATGCGGCTGATCCTACCCAGAGCATAGGTGCCAGATGAGTAAAATCCATGCTACAGCGCTGGTCGATAGCAAGGCGGAGCTGGCTGAGGATGTCGAAGTGGGGGCTTATTCGATCATTGGCCCGCATGTGCAAATCGGTGCGGGTACCAGGGTTGGTCCGCATGTCGTGATTGATGGTCATACCAAAATCGGGTGTGATAATACCTTCTTCCAGTTTTCGTCGATCGGCGCTGCGCCGCAGGATAAAAAATACGCTGGCGAGCCAACCCGTCTTGAAATTGGTGACCGCAATGTGATTCGCGAATTTTGCACCTTTAACCTGGGTACGGTGCAAGATATTGGCGTAACCCGCTTGGGTAACGATAACTGGATCATGGCCTATGTCCATCTGGCGCATGACTGCCAGATCGGTAACCACACAGTATTTGCCAATAACGCCCAGGTGGCCGGGCATGTCACGGTGGGCGACTGGGTGGTGATGGGCGGCTTTAGCAATGTGCATCAGTTTTGTCAGATCGGCTCGCATGCCATGGTTGGCATGAGTACCAGTCTGACCCAGGATGTGCCGCCGTTTGTGATTCTTAACGGCAATCCGGCCGCTGCCCATGGCGTCAATATCGAAGGTTTGAAGCGCCGGGGTTTCAGTCGCGAGCATATTCAGGGGGTACGCCAGGCGTATAAACTGATCTACAAATCCGGCCTGACGCTGGAACAGGCGCGGGAGGCACTCTTGGCGCTGGCAGGACAAAACCTGGAAGCGGCTGCGTCGCTCAACATGATGCACCAGTTCCTGGGAAATATCACCCGTGGCATTGTCCGCTAGCGTGGCCGCTTTTGCGCCGCAAGTGCCCAGCGTGGCGCTGGTTGCTGGCGAAGCCTCGGGCGACTTGTTGGCAGCGCGATTGCTGTCGGGCTTGCGTCCGGCCTTGCCCGATAGTCTGATCCATGGCATTGGCGGCGATCACATGGCGCAATATGGCTTCGTCAGCGATTTTCCGATGGAAAAGCTGTCGGTGCGTGGCTTGTTTGAAGTGCTGGCCCATTATCGCGAAATCAAACAAATTCAAATTTCCCTGCGCGATCAATTGATCCGGGAGCGCCCGGCCGTGTTTGTCGGGGTCGATGCACCGGATTTTAATCTGGGCCTGGAAATTGACTTGCGCGCCGCTGGTATTCCCACCATGCACTATATCAGCCCGTCCATTTGGGCCTGGCGCGGTGGTCGCATCAAAAAAATCGCCAAAGCAGTGTCGCACATGCTGGTGGTGTTTCCATTTGAGACCGAAATTTATCAGCAAGCCGGCATCGACGCCACCTATGTTGGCCATCCGCTGGCAGAAGTCATTGCGCTTGAAGTGCCGCTGGCCGCAGCCCGTACCAGGCTGGGGCTGGCTGCAAATGCGCGGGTGGTGGCGATTATGCCGGGTAGCCGTATGTCCGAATTGAAATACAATGCGCTGGCCTTTGTGCAAGCCGCACAATTGCTGGCACGGCAGGATGGTCAGTTGCAATTTGTGGTGCCGATGGCGGGCGCCAGGCAACGCGCTTACTTTGAACAAATTGTGCAGCAAGGGCGCGAGCAAGGCGTGTTGTCGCCTGATCTGGTGCTGCAGGTGGTTGACGGCCAGTCGCACGATTGCATGGCGGCCAGCGACGGCGTGCTGGTCGCTTCCGGCACCGCGTCGCTGGAAGTGGCGCTGTTCAAAAAACCGATGGTGATTGCCTACAAAATGATGGCCGCTTCCTGGCATGTGTTAAAGCATATGGGCTACCAGCCGTGGATTGGTTTGCCCAATATTCTGGCGCGCGAATTTGTGGTGCCGGAATTATTGCAGCACGCTGCTACCCCGCAAGCCATGGCCGACGCCTTGTGGCGACAGATGCAGGATGGTGCGCATCTGGCGCGGCTGCAGCAACGATTTACCGATATGCATCACACCTTGCTGCGCAATTCTGCCCATGATAGTGCGCAGGCAGTGCTGCGCGTGATGGATCAGCG
>JBDLSU010000085.1:0-2891 GCA_039799405.1 Pseudomonadota bacterium
CAGCCGCACCAGCAAGCGCGCCACATGGCGCTGGTTGTCGGGGTGCAGATTCAATTCCGGTTCATCGATCATTAAAAACGAACCGGGTACCGCTTGCGATTCCAGCCATGCCCACAGGCCATACAGGTTTTTGACGGTGGATGAGGCCAAATGGATGCCCAACGCCTGCTCGCTGTTGTGCGGTTGCGCGGTAACGATGCCGTCCGCACTGACCTTGTAATCCACTTTGGCGATGCTGCTTTGCAAAGATAGTGCCAGGTCATGGAATTGGACATCGTGGGTGACAATGTGCCTTGCTTCTTTTAAAAACTGAATATAGTCTTCAAGCGGCTGGGCATGACGCGTGACCATTAAATCGCGCCGCTCTTCAGATATGGGCAAGTCCTTTGGCCCGATACTAGCGCGGCTACTTGTTATATTGCGGCCGGGGATCAAATCATCGTAAAACAGATTCAGCCCACCTCGCTCTGCTGGTAGTAAAAATGCCCGCTTGGCATGGGAGTCCAGCACGATGGCGGTTATCAGGGCCGCAATACAATCTGCCAGGATTTCATCGGGAATGTCTTTTATATCAATAGCTGTAATGGAAATCGCGGGTTTTGCTTGAAACGAGGTAAACCGCAAATCCAGTCTGCCCTGACCACCAAACTCATAAATCCGCGCATAGTTTGGCGTTGCTTGCGCCAATTGCATCAATTCCGGCTGATCAAGCTCTACCCCGATTTTGGCATCGCGAAAAAACTTCGGCGCAGCACCAAACAACTTTGGCAGGTGCGAGCAAAGCGCTTCCCCAATGCCAGCCTCAATCGCTTGCCAATAATCCCGGCAAAACCCGGAAAGTGGAATTTGGACACTACCTTCTGTCCTGATTCTGGCCAACAGCGTATTGGTGAACGTATAGTCAGGCTTGATTCGGTAAGCCAGCAAGGCCCAAAGCACGTACATGGCATACGTCTTGCCTGTATTGTTCCCACCGGTAAAAATCGTCAATGCACCCGGCGTGATCGTTACTTTTCTCTTGAGTGCCCCGACGTTTTCCAAATCAATTTTCATTCTTTACATACTCCGGTAACTGGCAGCGTACACTGGCTTTTTTGGTGAAAACAGCAAGCAGAGTATAACGCACGCGCCTGTTGTCAGGCTGTTTAGCCGTTGTCAAAGCAAAGTTTGGCGATTGCCAGCAATCTGTTGGCGACATTTTTTTTGCAAATACCCACGCCGATCTTTCGCCTGCCGTACTGTAGCCTGTTATCAACGGTATGCCAGACTTGCTGTTCGGCATTTCCTGAAAATTGCGAGACCAATCTTGACACGGGATAATGATCGCATTTCAATCAATTTAACAGGGAAACCCATCCTACAAAAACACCCGCAAAGGCTGCGCATTCTGGAACAAATTCACATACGCCAGCGTTTGCTTGCGCCGGAACGCTTCCAGCGCCACCGGGTCTTGCACCAGCAGGGTCGCCTGGCGAAGTACTTCATCCATCACGTTGGGGGTAATCACGTTGGGGTTGCACACCATCGATTCAATATTTACCAGCGGCTTGGGAATCGGGTTGAGCACCGGAATGCCGCGCGTCAAAAATTCCAGTTCGGCTGAAGTGGGCGCGTCGTACATCAGGCAGAGATCACTGCTCTCGGCATAAGTCGCCATCGGCAAATTGGCCGCTTCCACCAGCGCCACGCCATCGACCCCGGTTTCTTCCGACAGCAATTTGATCAGCGAATAACTGGGTTTGCAGCGGATCGAAAATTCCAGGCCCATTTTGCGGCACCAGGCCACCATGCGTTTTACCCCGTCCATATAAGCGCCGTAGCGGGTGACGTAAATGCCGTTGAGCGAGATCACTTGCAGCAAAATTGCCACTTTTTTCACCGGGCCGGGCATGGTGTTGGTGAAGCGGAAGGTTTCCGGAAAATTGAGTTTGGGGTTGGGTACGCTGCGGCCATCCGGGGACAAAATCACATCGCCTTGAATCGGGTGGCTGTAGCAGGTGATGTTTTTATAGCGGAAGAAAATATCGGACGTGGTTTTGGAATGCGGTACATACAGCACGGGCAAATGGTGTTGTTCGGCAAAGGCGATCAGCGGGCCGTGGAAATCGCAGTCGTGATCGGATAGCAGTAATTTGGCCGGTTTTTTCGCGCCAAAATACTGGTTCAACAAGCCCAGACTGAGCATTTGCGCGACATAGATATCGGCAATATGCTCGGCCTGGCGGATGCGGTAATAATTGATCGGCAGATGCGGGGCCAGCAGTTTTTCCAGCGTGTGCAGCAGTTGCTGGCGCAGTTCCGGTAGCGCAGCGCGCCAGGCTTCCGGCACGGTGTGCAATAGCTCGGCCATCGGCGCAATGGTCAGGTGCTGGTGGTGCGCTACCGGCATATTGAAATACTTCGATTCCAGATTCAAAATGGTTTTGCCACTGGCCTGGGTTTCGCGGTTGAAGTAGTGAATGTCGTACATGCAGGTTGGCATGTGGGCCAGGATTTCTTCATTGTCGTTGGGCGGACGCACGCCGCGCAAATCCGGCACCAACTGGGTATTCGGCGCTTTTTCGCCATACGGGTAAGCCATCAGTTCAATGCCGTTCTGGCTGCAATAATGGATCAGCGCGGTCGAAGGCACGAAGGAATTGAAGTAGTACGAGAGCGGATTGTCGCAGACAAAAATGTGCAACTTGGCGCCGTTAAAATGGTGGCCCAGCGCCTGCCACATGATGCGATACCATTTGGCCGCCATCATGAAGTAATACAGGTTCAAGTGCTGCCAGGAATACACCGAGACCCGGGGCACGATCTGGTGTACTACTTGTTCCAGTTCGGTTTCCATTTCAAACGCCGCCTGGTGTGCCCAGGCATCGAGCGCGCCGTATTGCAGACAATTG
>JBDLSU010000086.1:0-14321 GCA_039799405.1 Pseudomonadota bacterium
CAACTGATCGACATGAGTATTCTCGACTTGTTGATCGAACCCTTCAATATTGAATACGCCGGTTATTTTTCCTACGAAGCCAACCCTGGCGGCCGCCTGAATGCCTTGCGCCACGGCCCGCAGGAAGTGATTTTGCGCGGCCCGAACCAGAACGAAATCAGCCTCGATTTAACCATGAGCAAAATCTTTGCTGAAGAAACCCTGTACGTCGGTCTGCTGCACGATATCAGCGCCCACAAGCAGGAGGCGGATGAATTATTACGTATCGCCAGCACCGATCCGCTGACCAATCTGGCCAACCGGCGTCAACTGGATTTATTCCTGCGCCAGGAATGGGGCCGGGCCCAGCGTGCCAACTCGGTGCTGTCGCTGGCGATCATTGATGTCGATTTTTTCAAGCCCTATAACGATACCCTCGGTCACCAGGCCGGTGACGCCTGCCTGCAGCAAGTGGCGGCGGCCATCAAGTCGATTGCCAACCGCCCGACCGATCTGGCCGCGCGCTTTGGCGGGGAAGAATTTGTGCTACTATTAGCCGCAACCGGGCTGGATGGGGCCTTGCAACTGGCCGAAAAAGCCCGTGCCGCTGTGGAAGCCCAGGCGCTGGCGCATCCGGCCTCCGGCATTGGTCAGTATGTCACTGTCAGTATCGGCGTCGCTTGCATTGCGCCGCAAAAAGATACCCCGATCAGCACCTTATTGGCCAACGCCGATGCCGCGCTGTATCAGGCCAAGCAACAGGGACGCAACCGGGTGGTGTGCGCCAGCAGCGGGCAGGCCCCGACTACGGCAGGTGGGGTTTAACATCGGCCGATCATGATTCAACGCGAGGTGAGAAATGGATGCATCAATGACTTGGCTGGTAGTGGCGGGCGTGATTGTGGTCTGCGAATTACTCACCGGCACCTTTTACCTTCTGATGATCACACTTGGCCTGCTGACCGGCGCGCTATGCGCCGCGCTGGGGCTGGGACCGGGCTGGCAAATGGCCAGCGCCGCCGTGGTCGGTGCGGTGGCAACACTGGCCCTGCACAATAGCCGCTTTGGTTACCGCAAGGGCAAACCGGCCAACCGCGATCCGAATGTCATGCTCGACATCGGGCAAACCCTCAACATCGACCAATGGCAGCCCGGTAGCCACGGCCACAGCAGCGCACGCGCCATGTATCGCGGTGCCATGTGGGATGTCGAATGCCGTCAGGAACATCCGGCCAGCGGCCTGTTCACCATTATTGAAGTGCAAGGCAGCCGTTTAATTGTTCAACCCACCTGAAGGATTCACCATGGATTTCAGCACCTTTGCCCTGATTTTGCTGGTCGTCGCCATCATTTTCATCTTCAAAACGATTAATGTGGTGCCGCAGCAGCATGCCTGGGTGGTGGAGCGGCTGGGCAAGTATCACGACACCCTGGCCCCGGGCCTGAATATCGTGATCCCCTTCATCGACCGCATCGCCTACAAACATATCCTGAAAGAAATCCCGCTCGATGTGCCGCCGCAAGTCTGTATTACCCGCGACAATACCCAGTTGCAGGTGGACGGCATTTTGTATTTCCAGATCACCGACGCCATGCGCGCCTCCTATGGTTCTTCCAACTACATTGCCGCCATCACCCAGTTGGCGCAAACCACTCTGCGTTCGGTGATCGGCAAAATGGAACTGGATAAAACCTTTGAAGAACGCGACCATATCAATACCACCATCGTCAGCGCAATTGATGAATCAGCCACCAACTGGGGCGTGAAAGTATTGCGCTATGAAATCAAGGATTTGACCCCACCCAAAGAAATTTTGCACGCCATGCAAGCGCAAATTACCGCCGAACGCGAAAAGCGCGCCCTGATTGCCGCCTCCGAAGGGCGACGCCAGGAACAAATCAATATCGCCAGCGGTGAACGCGAAGCCTCGATTGCGCGCTCCGAAGGCGAAAAGCAAGCCGCCATTAACCGCGCCGAAGGCCAGGCCGCCGCCATCTTGTCAATTGCCACCGCCAGTGCCGAAGCGATCCGGAAAACCGCCGCCGCGATCCAGGAGCCCGGTGGCGCGGAAGCCGTGAATTTGAAAGTGGCAGAACAATACGTGAATGCCTTTTCCAATCTGGCCAAAACCAATAACTCCATCATCATCCCGGCCAATCTGGGTGATATGGGCGGCTTGATCGCCACCGCCATGCAAGTGGTGAAAAGCCAGACCAAAAACCCAAGCTGATCCATTCAATTGCGCCTTACATGATTACCCACCAACCCAACCCGCTGTATATCGCTAATCCGGAACGCTACCACGCCATGCCCTACCCGCGCTGCGGCAAAAGCGGCTTGCGCCTGCCGCGCCTGTCGCTCGGTCTGTGGCAAAATTTTGGCGCGGTCGATGCCCAATCGAATGCGCGCGCCATGCTGCGCACCGCGTTTGACTTGGGCATTACCCATTTTGATCTGGCCAATAACTATGGCCCGCCGTTTGGTTCGGCCGAAACCAGCTTCGGCCAGATTTTTCAGCAAGACTTTTTACCGCACCGGGACGAACTGATTATTTCCAGCAAAGCCGGGTTTGATATGTGGCCGGGACCGTATGGCATCGGCGGTTCGCGCAAATATCTGATCGCCAGTTGCGACCAAAGCCTGAAGCGCACCGGGCTGGATTATTTCGACATCTTTTACCACCACTGTCCCGACCTTGACACCCCGATTGAAGAAAGCATGCTGGCGCTCGATAGCATCGTGCGCTCCGGGCGCGCCCTGTATGCCGGTATTTCCAACTATGGCCCGGCTGAAACCCAAACTGCGATTGGTATTTTAAAGAGTCTGGGTACGCCCTTGCTGATCCATCAGCCGCGCTACAACCTGCTGGATCGCTGGATTGAAAACGGCTTGACTGAAGTATTATGGCAAGAGCAGGTTGGTGCCATCGTGTTTTCGCCGCTGGCGCAAGGCATTTTGACCAACAAATACCTGAACGGCATTCCCGAACATTCACGCGTAGCACGGGCCGAGCAAATTTATCTGGGCGAAAACGACTTGAACCCGGCCACCATCAAGAAAGTGCAAGCCTTGCACGCCATGGCGCAACAGCGCGGCCAATCGCTGGCGCAAATGGCGATTGCCTGGGTCTTGCATCATCCGGTGGTGACCAGTTGCATCATCGGTGCCAGTCGCCCGGCGCAAATTGAAGATTCGGTGGCCGCCCTGCGCCATTGCGAGTTCAGCGCCGACGAACTGACGCAAATTGACACCCTGCTCAAGGAGTAATGATGAATACTTCGACCTTTTCAATCCTGTCCCGGCTGGGTCTGGCCTGTTGGCTGGTGCTGGTGGCGGGCACTGCGGTTGCCACACCTGCCGCCAGTTGCCCACCGGCCGGGCACAGCAAAGCATCCTTGCTGGCACTCAAGACCAAGCAATTCAAGCTTGATGATGCCAGCCAGGCACCAACCCTGGCACTGGCCTTGCTGCCCTGCCTGAGTGACCCTGACCCGCTGCTGCGCGATGAAATCGGTTTTGAAGCACTGCAAGCCCTGATGCGCAACAATCAACTCAACCAGCCCACCCTGTACCAGTTACGCAGCGCCTTATTGCAGCAATTGAAGCCCGACCCCAATGACCAACAGGGTTTCGCCCAACCGTTTGCCGCTTTGATGCTGGCCGAGGTGGCAAGGGCCGATCGCAAGCAGCCATTTTTAAGCCCTCAGGAACGCCAGCAAATGGTCGATGCCGCCAGCACTTTTTTGACCAGCGTGCGCGATTATCGCGGCTTCGATGAAAAAAGCGGCTGGCGTCATGGGGTGGCGCATGGCGCTGATTTCATGCTGCAATTGGCGCTCAATCCAGCCCTGGAACGCGCGCAGCAAGAAACCATACTGACAGCGCTATTGAGCCAGATTGCTCCGGCCAAGCATGCCTACCAATATAGCGAAGGCGAACGCCTGATGGCCCCGCTGTATTACCTGGCAATGCGCGCGCCCTTGAGCGGCACCGACTGGCAAGCCTGGTTCACCCGGCTGCTGGCACCATTTAAAGCCGCACCACAAAACACCCAGGCCAAACTGACCCTGCGCCATAATCTGAATGGGTTTCTATTGCCCTTGTATTTCACACTGCAGGAAAGCAGCGATGCCGAAGTGCGCAAGAAGCTGCTGCCAGCGGTAGTACTGGCGCTGAAAGAACTGGGTTAAATCCTCCCCCCACCCAAGCAATCAAATCCCGATACGGTGAGTCAAGTATGGAAACCATTCTGGGGCATCATGCTCTCCAATCCTGGCGCTTACGATGGTGTGAATAAAAAGATCGTTCTGCCCTCACCCGGTAGCCAAACCGTACTGGTGGCGGAAGGTGAATATGGCAGCCGCATTACCAATACCTATCGGCAGCATGAATGGTCGCTGGGGCAGTGAACTGGATCGCTGCAGGTAAAAAATTACAGTTCTGCGGCGCTTGCTTGCGCCAGGGCCAGCGGTTATGCTTGCGATCTGTACAGGCTATCGGTACAATTGATTCCCGTTACAGGAGATCATCATGCCACTTGAAACCACCTACACCCAGGCAAGGGCCAATTTTGCCTCGCTGTGTGATTCCGTCACAGACAATCAGGAAACCATCATCATCCATCGCCGCAATGCCGCCGATGTCGCCCTGATCGCCGCCGATGAGCTAACCAGCCTGCTGGAAACCGCCCATCTGCTGCGCTCCCCGCGTAATGCAGAACGTCTGCTCACTGCACTGGCCCGGGCCAGAGGCGAAGATATCTCCAGCCAAAGCATCGATAGCTTGCGCGGCGAGATCGGTTTGCATGAGTAAGACTGATTCAAGCCGTTTGCCGGTATTCCACCCGGAGTTTCGGGAAGACCTGCGCTTTTGGGTAGAGACAGAACGCCGCGTTGCCTTGCGCACGCTGGATCTGGTTGAAGCCATTTTGCGCGACCCGTTCGCTGGCATCGGCAAGCCGGAACCGCTCAAATATCTGGGACCCAACGTCTGGTCACGCAGGCTGACGCAAGAACACCGGATTGTGTATCTGGTCAAGCATGAGCGCATTGAGTTTTTACAATGTCGCTATCATTATTAAATGCATCACAACCGTTTATCGGGAGAAATTTGCAAGCCGGATTTGCAAACAAGGAAACAGCATGAAATTAATCATTAAAACCCCAAAACCGCGCAACCCGCTGGTCGTCGCCGCACGTTCGCGCAAGGCAGGCGCGCATGAGGGTGAGAACAGCACACGACGGATGCGACGCGCCGAACGGCAAAACCTGCAACGCCTGGTCAAGGGCCGCACGCTGGAAGATTGAGCCTCATTGAATATCGGGGATGAATTATCCTGACCAGGAAATCCGCTCTAAGCCCCCCGCCTGGCGTGCTAACCTGAGTTTTGCAGCAACTGCTGCAAATGTTGCTCCAGCGCGAACACATGCTCGTCTTCATAGTCCAGTTCGCGCAGGGACTTGGCCAGCAGCAGCAAGTAATCACGATTCGGGCCGCTCGGCCCTTCAGACCGGGCAATCTGGGCCGCAATTTCCGCCACCGTGGCTTCCCCCAAAAATGCCGGGTTGCACGCCGCCGCTACATACACCAGCCCGGCGCAACTGCTGCCGTCATCAAAACGGATCAGGGTCGAGAGCCGCACATAACCGTTTTTCTCGCGGTGATCCAGATGTTCAAACACTTCCTGAGTGACCCGGTAGGCAATGCCACCGCACACCGCACCCATATGCGGAATCAGCGTCACCACCCGTCCCGGCGCTGCTTCGGTGCCACGATGGTCATGCGAACCTTGCCAAAAACGGCGCGACCAATCGTGGATACGGGCGCGCTTGCGCTCCAGAAAGGGAAAGTCGATTTTATAAATTAACGATCCATAGGCAAATAACCAGACGCCTGGCGGCGCGGCATCCGGTTGCGCTGAAGTGGCCTGCTGAAGCATCCCTGAATATCCTTTGAAAATGTGCGTATCCCATTGATTATAAACGAGAAAAATCATGGCAACAAGACATCGTCATGCAACTGGTTGTAGCCCGTCTGCCGCGCCACAAATCGTTACTGTAACAGCCCATTTTGTGCTTGCCATCCCTGGTTTTTCCCGGTAGAATCGTTCCACAAATCAATTTATGCTATTCAAAATCATTTTTTAAAGGGCCATCCATGAAATTTACCTCTCTTGCTATTGCAGCTTTGTTTGCTGTCAGTACCGGTCAAGCCATGGCAGATACCGTGAGCTTTGATTTGGGGCTGGCCAAGGGCTTCAGCGGATTTTTCTATGGCAATGCAACCCAGGTAGTGGATGTGGAAGGCCGTCTGGCTGTGGGTGGTAATCTGGATACCACGGGCTTTTCAGTCGGCTACCGCACCCCGTATGGCTTCAATGGCCCCAGCCTGGTTGTGGGTGGCAATGTGCATATTGGCGGCGGTGCCATTTATTCCGGCCCACTGACCAATATCGACACCAATGACTCCATCGGCCCCATCACCAGTTGGGAAAAACCACCCGGGTATGGCGTATTTGGCGGCACCAACACCTCGCCTGCCTATCTGGATCTGCGTCAACAAGCCAATGCGGTCGATTTTAATGCCGCCAAAATTCAATTGACCGGCCTGTCCAACAATCTGGCCAGCAAAACTTCCAATGGCCTGGTTGAATTCAAATACAGCAGCGTATTTTTGACCGGTGACAACAGCTCCGACACCCAGATTTTCAACGTCAATTCCAACGATCTGCGCAACCTGGTATTGACCAATGTGAAAGCCGGGGCCAAAGTTCTGGTCAATGTCACTGGCAATTATGACAAAGTCACCTTCAGCGGTGGTCAAACCGGGCAATGGGAAGAACTGCGCAGCAATGTGATGTTCAACATCACCAATGCACGCGAAGTTGGCGTCAATACTTTCTTGTGGGGCAATGTTCTGGCGAATAACTCCGACATTACCGGTTTCGGTCATCTGGAAGGCAGCGTGGTTGCCAATTCGATTTCCAGCCGTCTCGAAATTGGCTATGAACCATCGCCACCGGTTCCGGAACCAGAAACTTACGCCATGATGATCGCAGGTCTGGGCATGCTGGCATTCTGGAGCCGTCGGCGCAAAGCAGCGCAAGCCGCCAGTTAATTGATGACCCGCAACGCACCGTTTTAGCCAAAAGCCCGCAACAGCGGGCTTTTTTGTTATGCAAACATCGAAAAAATCCCTGCCAGAATCAGGGTGGTTGCACTGCGAATGGTGCGATAATTGCCCTTGCTTTCCACTTCCCAGACAGGTTCATTATGCAAACATCATTCAAACTGGCCTTGGCTGCGCTCGCGCTTGGCTGCAGCGCCCTGGCCCATGCCAATATTACCATCACGATGAATATGGTCGATGAAAATGGCGTCGGCAAAGCCGTTGGCACCGTCACCATCAGCGAATCCGCTTACGGCCTGGTATTTACCCCGGCCTTAAGCGGCTTGCCAGCCGGTTTGCATGGCTTCCACCTGCATGAAAGTGCCAGTTGCGCCAGCAAGGAAAAAGATGGCAAAAAGGTCGCGGCGCTGGCGGCAGGCGGTCATTATGATCCGGCCGCTAGCAAAAAACACGGTACGCCATGGGGCGATGGCCATTTGGGCGATTTGCCAGCGCTGTTTGTCGATGCCAATGGCAATGCCAACCAGCCGGTATTGGCACCGCGCCTGAAAATGGCCGATATTGCCGGGCGAGCGCTGATGGTGCATGCTGGCGGCGACAATCATGCCGACCATCCGGCCGCACTGGGTGGTGGTGGTGCGCGCGTGGTCTGCGGCACCCCTGCTCAATAATCGTCAAACAGGCAAATACGGTTACGGCCAGAGTGTTTGGCCGTTTCCAGCGCTGATAGCGCTTGGCCGAACAGGGTTTTGGCATCGATTTGCTGCTGCAACTCAACAATGCCCGCCGAAAAGGTCACACTAAAACTCCATTGACTATCGGCACTGTGGTGCTTGATATTGGCAAAACAGGCCCGCACTTTTTCCAGTGCGGAACTGGCAGCCTGGGCCGTGGTGTCCGGGAAAATGATGGCAAATTCTTCACCGCCAAAGCGCCCGATAATATCGACCCGGCGCAACAGTTGCAACAGTAACTGACCGAGTGAGCTAATCACGTTATCACCCACCGAATGACCATAATTGTCATTCACGTTTTTAAAGTAATCCAGATCCAGCAATGCCAGTGCCATCGGCTTGTGGTGACGTTTGGCGCGCTCCAGTTCCAGCGTGGCTTGTTCGGTGATGCTGGAATGGTTATACAAACGGGTCAGGCTGTCGCGCAAGATCAAATCGCGCAGGCCACGGTAGCGCTCGACCCGGCTGGTAATGGACGAGATCAGATAGGCGGCCGGAATCGGCTTGGTTAAAAAGTCATCCGCGCCCGAGCGCACCGCATCAAGTTGCTTGCCCAGATTGTTTTCGGTCGATAAAAACACAATCGGCATATCGATATACATGCGCTCCTGCCGCACGATTTGCGCCAGATGCGGGCCGCTGCACTTGGGCATATACACATCCATCAACAATAAATCGGGGCGATGTTCGGCCAGCGCGTTAAAAATATCTGCCGGATCATGCAGTACCACCACTTCCATCCCGGCACTGCGCAATACCGCGCTATAAAAATCGGTGATGAAGGCATCGTCATCGACGATCAAAATCCGGTAAGGCATGCGCTCTTCGCGCCGCAACATGTCTTCGATGCGCCCGGCCAGCGCCATCATGTTCACCGGCCGCACAAAATAACCATCGGCATGCGCATTGACCGCACTCAGGCGGGTTTCAAACTGGCCATTATCGGCAATGCAAATGCGTAGCACTTGCTCGGGGATCGAGGCCGACAGTTCAGCAATATCGAGCTGACAACCCATATCCACAATCAACACCACCGGCATGTTTTCGGCGATGGCGGCTTGCAGACCGGGCAGATCGGAGAACAATTTGACCTGGTAACCGAAGTTTTCCAATTCCGAGACCAGATAGGCATTGCACGGCGGCTGTGCGTCCAGCACATATAGCAAGCGTGCGTGCGCCGGAATTTTGGGGTTCAGCGTCGGCTTGAGACTGGTGGCGATGGCATAGCCACGGTCGCTGGGACTCAATACCGGCGGGCCATTTTTGGGGTCGAGTGTGGCCCAGGCGATCAGGGCTTCAATTTTGCTCGCCAGCGCCGGGAGTTCGGCGGCGTTCCATTGATTGCCGTCCAGCAAATGGAGCAATTGATTTTCAATCTGTGCGGCTGAACGCCCCAGCGTAATAAAACCAAAGGTGCCGGCCGAACCGGCCATGGTATGCAGCAGACGATGCAATCGTTTGCCCTTATTGCGCTCAGCCGGGTCGAGCTGACAATCCTGCAGGGCTTGCGCCAGATCGGCCAATTTGCCAGGAATACTCTGGGCAAAGCTTTCAGATAATTCTCGTAACTTCGCTGCCAGAAATTCTTCTTTGTTCGTCATAACCATTGACAGGTGTCTCCCATATCGGCAATAGCGGTCTTGCTCATTGTATGCTGATTCACCGTGGGAAAAACAGTGCCCGGGCTATTTTATTGGCGTCATCCACGAAATAACACTGGCCGGTATCGATTCATTCTCATCACCTTGCAACAAGCCTGGTCGATCCGCCATGGGGCTGGAGGCCGGGGTGCTGCACGGTTCTTCGTCAAATGCAATATCCCCCAAAGCACTCGGCTCGCCTGTCGCTTGCAGGCCGACAAAATCGTATTGACTGCGATCCATCAGATGCGAGGGCACCACCGTGGACAGCGCAGAAAACATGTTTTCAACCCGGCCCGGGAATTGTTTGTCCCAGTCGCGCATCATGGCCTTGATTTGCTTGCGCTGCAGATTTTCTTGCGAGCCGCATAAATCACAGGGAATAATCGGGAATTTTTTCACATCGGCATAGCGGCTGGTATCCACTTCTTTGACATACGCCAGCGGCCGGATCACGATGTGCTTGCCATCGTCCGACTGTAATTTGGCCGGCATGCCCTTGAGTTTGCCGCCGAAAAACATGTTCAGGAAGAAGGTTTCCAGAATATCGTCACGATGGTGACCGAGCGCTATCTTGGTCGCCCCCAGCTCGTCAGCCACCCGGTACAAAATGCCACGGCGCAGGCGCGAACACAGCGAGCAAGTGGTTTTGCCTTCGGGGATCACACGCTTGACGATGCTATAGGTATCCTGGTTTTCAATGTGATACGGCACCCCGAGCTTTTCCAGATAAGCGGGCAAAATATCGGCCGGGAAGTTCGGTTGTTTTTGATCCAGATTGACCGCCACAATATCAAAATGAATCGGCGCACGTTCGCGCAGCGTCAGCAAAATATCCAGCATGGCGTAGCTGTCCTTGCCACCGGACAAACACACCATCACCTTGTCACCGGCTTCGATCATATTGAAGTCGATAATCGCCTGCCCCACCAGACGGCACAAACGCTTGTGCAATTTATTGTTTTCAAAGGCTTGTTTTTCAGCCTGTTTTTGGGTCTGAACCCGGGTCAGGCCCGGATCGCTACAAGGTGCGTTCATGCACAACTCCTGGCAATTTGATGGTCGAAATTCAAGGTACGCAAATTGGTGCCCAATTCAAGCGCACAATCGGTACGCACGGGTTTTAATCCGCCGCCTCATCGTCTTTAATGAAAAATACTTCCACCCCCACCCCTTCACAATCGGCATAGGCGTCCGGCTTCATGCTGGCAACGCGCACCGCGCGCACTTGCGGGTGGAGCAAAATGCTGTGCGCCACGTCATCACACAGGGTTTCCTGCAAATGAATATGGCCCTGTTCCATGCGCGCCTTGATGGTGTTGCGCATCAGATTGTAGTCCAGCACTTCGGACAACTGATCGGTTTTGGGGGTGGAAAACGCCAGTGGCACATACATATCCACATCCAGCAACAGGCGCTGCGCCCCTTTTTTCTCGGATTCGTAATGACCAATGCGCACCATCACTTCATAATTGCGCAAAAACAGGCGGCGGCAATTGGCTAACTGGGGATAAAATAAGGCGACGCTCATGGCAGACGGTCCTGGGTTAAAGGGTAAAAGGGTGATGATTGTTTGGTAACGAATGCCACATCACGACTCAAGGGAATCAGGTGCTGACCACCATCCACCAGCAGCGTTGCCCCGGTTATGCCCGGCGTTTCGGCCAAAAAACAGACGGTATTACTGATGTCATCCGGGGTGCTGGAACGCCCCAGCGGCGACATCCGGTGTGCTTGCTCAAATTCTGCCTGGGTTTGCTGGCCGGAAATGAGCGTAATGCCCGGTGCCACCCCCACCACCCGCACTCTGGGGGCCAGCGCTTGCGCCAGCATCACGGTGGCAGTTTGCAAACCGGCTTTGGACAGCGTGTAGGACAAATAATCCGGGTTCATATTGTACAGTTTTTGATCCAGCAAATTGACCACCACCGCCTGCTCACCATCGCGGGTTACCGCGTGCAAGCCCTGGGCCAATAAAATCGGGGCTGCCAGATTGGTATGCATATGCGCATCCAGCCGCGCCACTGAAAAATCCTGGGCATTGTCATAGTCAAACAGCGAAGCACTGTTCACCACACAATCCAGCCGCCCGAATTGCGCCACAATCTGCGGTACCATGAGCGCCACCGCACTGGCGTCGGACAAATCGCAGCACAAGGTGCTGGCACGCCGCCCCAGCGCCTGAATCTGGGCCAGCGTCGAATGCGCATCGTCGGCCGATTGATGGTAATGTACCACCACGTCCCAGCCGCGCTGCGCCATGCGCAAGGCAATATGACGCCCCAGCCGTTTGGCCGCCCCCGTCACCAGCACCACTTTGTGGGTGGCATCAGGCATGCCGGGTGCGCCTTGCTGGCCGCTGCTTTGATTGTGGACGTGGTTCATTGCGGGATTAGTGGCCGGACTCATTGCTTGATTCGTGGCTTGATTCGTGGCTTGATTCGTTGTCTGATTCATCGTACTGTTCTACCTGACCTCATTTACCTGTTCAACCCGTTCAACCTTCAATATGCAATGACTCATCGTGGCTTAAACCTTCCCGCTCCTGACGCTGTCGCGCTGCAGACATCGAATGCCTTGCTGGCGCTGATTTGCGCCGAAATCGGGCAACAAAGCACGCACACCATTTCCTTTGCGCGCTATATGGAATTGGCGCTATACCAACCCGGCTTGGGCTATTACAGCGGCGGTGCCACCAAACTCGGCAAAGATGGCGACTTTACCACCGCGCCGGAAATGTGCCCCTTGTTCGGCCAGGCCCTGGCCCGATCTGCCAGCACCCTTTTACCCGAGCGCCCCATGCGCATTCTGGAATTGGGCGCAGGCAGCGGACAACTGGCACACGATTTCCTGAAACAATGCCAGAGCCTGGGGCTGGAGATACAACAGTATGCAATTTTGGAACTATCGGGTTCGCTACGCGCAAGGCAACAGGCGATATTACACCAATTTCCCCAAGTTTGCTGGCTCGACGCATGGCCGATGGACTGGCATGACGGCCCCGACGAAGGCCCGGCCACCCTGGTGCTGGCCAATGAAGTGCTGGACGCCATGCCGGTCCATCTGGTGCAAAAGCAAAACGCTGGCTGGCACGAAATGCAGGTCGGGCAACAAGATGGCAAACTGTGCTGGCGCAGCCAACCTTGCACACCCGCACTGCTGGCCTGCATCGAACGCCAGATACCTGATGCCGCCAGCCTGCCCGCTGGTTACACCACCGAAATCCACCCGCTGGCCGCTGCCTTTATCCAGAGTCTGGGCCAGTTGCTGAGCGGGCTAAAGGGACCAGGCGCCGCCGTACTGATCGACTATGGCTTCCCGGCGCACGAATATTATTTGCCGCAACGCCACCAGGGCACCTTGTACTGCCATTACCGCCACCATGCCCATGACGACCCGTTTTATCTGCCCGGCCTGCAAGACCTTACCGCCCATGTCGATTTCACCGATATCGCGCGTCAGGCCCAACTGGCCGGGATGGAGGTATTAAGCTATACCAGTCAGGCCGCGTTTTTGCTCGACAGCGGCATTACCGACTGCCTGATGCACTTGGACCCGGCCGATGCCAGCGTCTGGCTGCCGCAATCAAGCGCCTTGCAACGCCTGATTTCGCCGGCCGAAATGGGCGAATTATTCAAAGTCATCCTGCTGGGCCACCAGTGTACGCTGCCGCCGCAGTATGCCCGTAATAATCGTAGCCACCGCCTGTAGGCAAAGTGTTACAAATGCAGGATTTATTTTGCTGTGGCAAGCAGGGTGCAGGGTGAATAAAATCGCAATTTATCGTAAAATCGCAATCTGATTAAAAATTGGCCCGGGCGGCAATGCACCGGGGCAGACCTGGAAGCCATTGATGATACGTTGGGTAATCGTTATTTTTGTGGTATTGGTGGTATTTTCCAAAATCTTGCCCTGGCTGGAAAAATTCGGCATAGGGCGTTTGCCGGGAGACTTTCGCTTCAGACTGTTTGGCATCCATTTCTCCCTGCCATTTGCTTCCACCCTGCTGTTGACCGCCATCATTTTTTTAATCGCCCGCTTTGTTTGAATTCCGAGAACTGGTTCATGATGACTAAAACTGGTTTACCCATGGCTAAAATACACACTCACTATGACAATTTGAAGGTAGCGCGCATGGCGCCGCCCGAAGTCATACGCGCAGCGTACAAGGCGCTTAGCCAAAAATATCACCCGGACAAAAACCCGGGCGATGAAAAAGCCGCGCGTATCATGGCAATTTTGAATACCGCTTACGGCACCTTGTCCGACCCCTTGCGGCGTAAAGAACATGATGAATGGATCAGTGCCGAAGAATGGGAGGTCGATTGGCTGGAGAGCACCGAAGGCAAAGACAGCAAGATCAAAAATGTCGATCAACATCACAACATCGTTGCCTATCGTCCGGCGCGCGACCCCAAGCTGTGGGCGCTACTACTCGGTTGCATTGGCCTTGGCTGGTTTGGTGCCGTTTTGCTGCAAACCCAGACCGGTTTCATGTCCGCCTTCATGCCCGCCAATCTGGTCACCAAACCCGCGCCCGTGCTGGTCAGCGCCCCGGCCAAGCCGCTGGAAGTGGCACCGCTGAAACCACTTGAGAGCCGGATTGTCGCCATCTCCGAATTCCGCCTGCCCGACAGTAGCGCCACCTGCAACCCCGATACCCGCCCCCTGACCGCACCAAATGGCGAAACCTGGCCGAATCAGTCAGCCTATATCGAAGGTTACCGGGTCGGCAATCTGGGCGGCAATACCCAGATCACGCTGGATAACAGCCACAATGGCAGCGATATCTTCGTGAAATTATTTGATGTCGAGAAAAACCAGATTGTGCGCTATCTG
>JBDLSU010000087.1:0-10997 GCA_039799405.1 Pseudomonadota bacterium
AACGCCGCCTTCGGGAAATCCAACTGGATGATGAAATTGATCAATTATTTTCATTCCACCTGCAAGGCAAACCCAGAATCATTGTGATCCGACACTTGAATACTGCCAGATTACTTTGGTATGACCCAGAACACGGTGTTGCCCCCTCCACAAAAAAGCATACTTAACTCATCAATCTATCGGTAATTTATCGATTGCCTGCGGGTTATACTGCTCCTTTCGTTTCAGGAGCGCGCCGTGACCATATCCCCCACCCACAACGCAGAGCGCGTTGATGCCGGTAGTTACGACTACATCATCGTCGGCGCTGGCACGGCCGGCTGCGTGCTGGCCAAGCGCCTGAGCGAGAATCCGGCCATTGAAGTCTTGTTGCTGGAAGCAGGTGGCAAGGATGACTATATCTGGATTCATATCCCGGTTGGCTACCTGTATTGCATCAACAATCCGCGCACCGACTGGCTGTACCGCACCGCGCCAGAACCCGGCCTGAACGGACGCAGCTTGATCTACCCGCGCGGCAAAGTATTGGGTGGCTGTTCATCCATCAATGGCATGATTTATATGCGCGGCCAGCGTCAGGATTACGATGGCTGGGCGCAACAGGTGGGCGATGCCAGTTGGGGTTGGGATGCGCTGCTGCCGCTGTTTAAACGCAGTGAAGACTACCACCAGGGCGCGGATGAATGGCATGGGGCAGGGGGCGAATGCCGGGTTGAGGCGCAGCGTTTGTCGTGGGAAATTCTGGATGCGTTTCGTGATGCGGCGCGACAGAACGGCATCCCGACCCAGGCGGACTTTAACCGGGGCGATAACTTTGGCTGTGGCTATTTTGAAGTGACCCAAAAACGCGGCATCCGCTGGAATGCCAGCAAAGCGTTTTTACGCGAAGCCTCCAAACGCCCGAATCTGACTATCATGACCGGTTGCCAGGTGCAAAAGCTGCGCATGGATGGCGAGCATGGCAGGCAGTGTAGTGGCGTCGATTTTGTCGGTGGCGGCCAAAGCTGGCAGGCGCATAGCCGCCAGGAAGTATTGCTGGCAGCCGGGGCGATTGGTTCGCCGCAGATTTTGCAGCTCTCCGGCATCGGCCCAGCAGCATTGCTGCATGCGCATGGGATTGAGTTGATTCATGATTTGCCCGGTGTCGGCGAAAACCTGCAAGACCATTTGCAAATCCGTTCGGTGTATCAAATCCGGAGGGCCAGCAGCCTCAACACCATGGCGCAATCATGGTGGGGCAAGTTCAAAATCGGTCTGCAATATGCGCTGTTTCAGTCTGGCCCAATGTCGATGGCACCGTCACAACTGGGTGCATTTACCCGCTCCAATCCAGGCCACGCCACGCCCAATCTGGAATACCATGTGCAACCGCTGTCGCTGGAAAAGTTTGGTGATCCGCTGCATCCCTTCCCGGCCTTCACCGCCAGCGTCTGCAATCTGCGCCCAACCTCACGCGGGCGAGTAGCAATCGCCAGCGCTGATTTTGCGGCACATCCCCGCATTACCCCCAATTATTTGAGCACCCAACTTGACCAGCAAGTGGCGGTAGAATCGCTGCGCCTGACGCGCCAGATCGTGTCCGCCCCGGCGATGCAAGCCTACACACCCAAGGAATTAAAACCCGGCGCGCACCTGGACAGCGATGCGCAACTGGTGCAAGCCGCCGGGGAGATTGGCACCACCATCTTCCACCCGGTGGGCACCTGCAAAATGGGCCAGGCCAGCGACCCAATGGCGGTGGTGGATAGCCAATTGCGCGTGCATGGCATTCGCGCTTTGCGCGTGATTGATGCCGCCGTTATGCCCAGCATTACCTCCGGCAATACCAATGCGCCGACCATGTTGATTGCCGAAAAAGGTGCGCAATTGGTACTGGCAAGCCATGCGGTAAAAGAGCGCGCAATCTGCTTTCAAATCGCCTTCAACCTGTCCCTGGAATTTTCTCGCATGACTGATTATCTGATCCTCGCCTTCGCTGCCTTCTTTGCTGGTCTGGTTGATGCTGTGGTGGGTGGTGGCGGCTTGATTCAGATTCCCGCCATGTTTTCGGTGATGCATCAAACCGCAGCGGCAACCTTGTTCGGAACCAATAAGCTGGCCGCCATTTTCGGCACCGCCACCGCCGCCGTCAATTATGCCCGCCAGGTAAAAATCGCCTGGCACGCCGCACTACCGGCCGCCATCGCCGCCTTCCTGTTTGCCTTTGCTGGGGCCGTTACCGTCACCCATGTGTCAGCCGATTTTGTACGCAAGCTATTGCCATTTGTCTTGATCCTGGTGGCGGTGTATACCTTTCGCAAAAAGGAATTTGGTCAGGTCCATGCACCACGCCATATAGGCCGCAAGCAAAACCTGATCGCTATTGGCATCGGTGCTTGCATCGGCTTTTACGATGGTTTTTTCGGCCCCGGCACTGGCAGCTTTCTATTATTTCTGTATGTGCGCTTTTTCGGCTTCGACTTCCTGAGCGCCTCCGCTGCCGCCAAAGTAGTCAATGTGGCGTGTAATTTATCTGCCCTGTTTTGGTTTGGCATCAGCGGCCATTTGTTATGGCAATTGGGTTTGATGATGGCGGTATGCCAGATTGCCGGGTCCGTATGTGGCACCCGGCTGGCGGTAAAACATGGCTCCGGGTTTATCCGCAAGCTGTTTTTGCTGGTGGTGTGTGCCTTGATTGTGAAGACGACCTGGCAGGCGTTTTTCAAGGGGTAAATTTAAGGGATAAATTTTAGGGATGAATCATGACAGGATCTTCCGATACCGATTACAAGGCCATCTTTTCCCATCCCGAGATGGTGATTGATGTACTAACCGGATTCGTTCCCGGTTCGTGGCTTGAAGATCTGGATTTTGCCACGCTCGAACCTTGCAAGAGCAGTTTTATCACCGACCATCAGGCCAGTGGTGAACGCCATTCCGATCTGATCTGGCGGGTACGATGCAAGGATAATTGGCTCTACCTGTATCTGCTGTTTGAATTCCAATCGACCATCAACCACTTTATGGCGATACGGATGTTGGTCTATGTTGGCTTGCTCTATCAGGAGCTGATCAAAAATAAGGAATACGGCCCAAATCAAAAGCTGCCGTTCGTGCTGCCCATTGTGCTGTACAACGGCACACCACGCTGGAATGCTGCCTTAAGCACCCAGGACTTGATCACTCCGCCACCACCCGGCTTTGAACCGTTCCTGCCACAGATGGCCTATCGTTTGCTGGATGAAGGCAGCTATGATGAAACTGAACTGGAAGCACTGGAAAATCTTGCTGCCGCAATCTTTTTGATTGAAAACCAGACCAGCCCGGAAGGGCTACACAAAGCATTGAACCGGGTGTTAAAATGGCAAAACGCCGGGAAACAGCAAAGCCTCAGTACTGCTATCGCAAAACTGGCACATCGGGTTTTACACAAGCGCATGCCAAATATGCCAATGCCCGAAGGGATTAACGATTTGAAAGGGGTGGTGTCCATGCTATCTGAAAATATTGAGAATATGGTTTTGGAGAGTAGCCGTAAGGCGAAGCAGGAGGGCAAACTCGAAGGGGAAGCCATCATGTTCAAAGCCATGCTGGCTAGCCGTTTTGGCCCTGTGCCAAGCTGGGTCACAGATAAAATCAATTCTGCAACATCGGAGCAATTGATGATTTGGGGAGCACGCTTGTTTACTGCTGCCGACCTCACGGATCTATTTGGCGCTCGCTGACTTCAAACTTATACACAGGCTTACCAACAGACCTATACACATGTTCCACGTGAAACAATCCGCATCGATATTTCAAAGCAGGGCACGGCACGCCGTGCCCCGAGATGTAAGCGTTTCAAGGGATGAATAATGACAGGATCATCCGATACCGATTACAAAGCCATCTTTTCCCATCCCGAAATGGTGATTGATGTACTAACCGGATTTATTCCCGGTTCGTGGCTTGAAGAGCTTGATTTTGCCACGCTCGAACCTTGCAAGAGCAGTTTTATCACAGACCATCAGGTCATTGGTGAACGCCATTCCGATCTGGACCGGGTGTTAAAATGGCAAAACGCTGGAAAACAGCAAAGCCTCAGTACTGCTATCGCAAGACTGGCACATCGGGTTTTACACAAGCGCATGCCAAATATGCCAATGCCCGAAGGGATTAACGATTTGAAAGGGGTGGTGTCCATGTTATCGGAAAATATTGAGAATATGGTTTTGGAGAGTAGCCTTAAGGCGAAGCAGGAGGGCAAACTCGAAGGTATGCTTGAAGGCAAGCTGGAGGGTAAACTCGAAGGGGAAGCCACTATGTTCAAAGCCATGTTAGCCAGCCGCTTTGGCCCTGCGCCGGTCTGGGTTGTCGCAAGAATTGATGCTGCAAGCTCGGAACAATTGCTGGCTTGGGGCACACGATTATTTACGGCCAACGACCTCGACGATTTGTTTCATCCTGTTTAGATTTTTCCGCCGCGAACTTATACACAGGCTTACCAACAGATCTATGCACATGTTCCACGTGGAACAATCCCAATGGATTGATAACGCCTTGGTTGAACTGTTCCACGTGGAACAATCCCATACCGCAGATTGAGCATTGACTCCATCTCATTCCATCGCCAAAAAACATAAAACCCTCTATAATCCAGCCTCTGTACTTTTTCTTGCCCCTGGATTGGATACGCGATGTTTTACCCAACAGAATTTGATGTGATCGTGGTCGGTGGTGGTCACGCCGGAACCGAAGCTGCTTTGGCTGCTGCCCGTATGGGCCAGAAGACTTTATTGCTGACCCATAATATCGAAACGCTGGGGCAGATGTCTTGCAACCCGTCTATCGGTGGTATCGGCAAAGGCCATCTGGTGCGCGAGGTGGATGCCATGGGCGGTGCGATGGCGATTGCGACGGATGAAGCGGGTATACAGTTTCGCATTTTGAATTCTTCCAAAGGCCCGGCAGTGCGCGCCACCCGCGCTCAGGCAGACCGCATGTTGTACAAGCAAGCGATTCGCTCGCGGCTGGAAAACCAGCCCAACCTTTGGCTGTTCCAACAGGCAGTGGATGATTTGCTGGTGGAAGGGGACAGGGTAGTCGGTGCGGTAACCCAGGTTGGCATCCGCTTCAAAAGCCGGGCGGTGGTGCTGACGGCAGGCACTTTCCTCGATGGCAAAATCCACGTCGGGTTGAATAATTATTCCGCTGGTCGCGCCGGTGATCCGCCAGCGGTATCGCTATCGGCACGCCTGAAAGAACTGAAGTTGCCGCAAGGTCGTTTGAAGACCGGCACTCCGCCACGCATTGATGGCCGCAGTATCGATTTTTCAGTGATGCAAGAACAACCGGGCGATCTGGATCCGATTCCGGTGTTTTCGGTAATGGGCAATGTCGCCATGCATCCGAAACAATTACCATGCTGGATCACCCATACCAACGAACGAACCCACGACATTATCCGCGCCGGGCTGGATCGCAGCCCGATGTACACTGGTGTGATCGAAGGGGTAGGGCCGCGCTACTGCCCGTCGATTGAAGATAAAATCCACCGCTTTTCCAGCAAGGAATCGCACCAGATTTTTCTGGAGCCGGAAGGTTTGCTGACCAATGAGTTTTACCCGAACGGCATTTCCACCAGCTTGCCGTTTGATGTGCAACTGGATCTGGTGCGCTCAATGCGCGGTATGGAAAACGCCTACATTCTGCGCCCCGGCTATGCCATCGAATACGATTACTTTGACCCGCGCGGCTTGAAAGCCTCGCTGGAAACCAAGGTGATTCAGGGCCTGTTTTTCGCTGGCCAAATCAATGGCACCACCGGCTACGAAGAAGCGGCGGCACAAGGCATGTTGGCCGGGATTAATGCGGCCTTACAAACCCAGGGCAAAGAAGCCTGGACACCGGGCCGCTCACAAGCTTACCTTGGTGTCTTGGTGGACGACCTGGTCACGCAAGGTGTGGCTGAACCGTATCGTATGTTCACCAGCCGCGCCGAATATCGCCTCAGCTTGCGTGAAGATAATGCCGACCAGCGCCTGACCGAAATCGGGCGTCAGCTCGGTTGCGTGGGTGATGTGCAATGGGCGGCGTTTGAAAAGAAACGCGAAGCAGTCGAACGGGAGCTGCAACGCCTGCGCGCCACCTGGGTCAACCCGCGCATCCTCGGCCCGGAAGAAGCCACCCGCTTGTTGGGCAAACCAATCGAACATGAATACGCACTCGCTGATTTGCTGGCCCGCCCGAATGTGCGCTATGCCGACCTGATGACGCTGACTGGTAAGCAGGGTGAAGCGCTGGCCGGGCCTGGTGTACAAGAAGCGGATGTGCAAGAACAGTTGGAAATCCAGCTTAAATATGCTGGCTACATCGAACGCCAGGCCAAGGAAGTGGAACGCCACGAAAATTTTGAAAACCTGCGCTTGCCGGACAATGTCAACTTCATGGAGATCAAAGCGCTCTCGATTGAAGTGCGGCAAAAGCTGGACAAGCAGCGCCCGGAAACCCTGGGCCAGGCTTCACGCATTTCCGGCGTCACCCCGGCGGCCATTTCTTTGCTGTTGGTGCATTTAAAAAAACGCGGACTGTATGTCGGCAAAGACCATAAGGATCAGGAGACTACCCATGTCTGAAGCAAATAGCCAGCCAGCCAATCAGCCAATGATGCCTGCAGCAAATCAACCCGCCAATACGCTGCTACAGCAAGGGATAGCGCAACTGGGTTTAAACCTCAGCATGGCGCAGTTGCACCAGTTGATGGATTTTTTGGGCTTGATGAGCAAATGGAATAAGGTGTACAACCTGACCGCCGTGCGCGACCCGATGCAAATGATTACCCACCACTTGCTCGATACCCTGGCCGCCGCGCCAGCGTTTGCCAATGCGCGGCGAGTACTGGACGTGGGTGCCGGTGGTGGCGTGCCGGGTTTGATTTTGGCGATTGTCTACCCGAATATTGAATTTCATTTGATCGACATCGTCAACAAAAAAACCGCCTTCCTGACTCAGGCCAAGGTGGAACTCGGATTGAAAAATGTCATCGTCCACACGGGCCGGGTCGAAGCACTGGGCCGTGCCGAAAAACCGCTGCCGGAACGCTTTGATGTGATCACCTCACGCGCCTTTGCCGAGCTGGCCGATTTTGTCGCCTGGTCCTGCCATTTGCTGAGTGTCGATGGTCAATTTATCGCGCTCAAGGGCGTGTTGCCGGAAGCCGAAATCGCACGCTTGCCCGCCCCTTGGCGCGTGCGCGCAACCCAGCCCCTGCATGTGCCGGAACTGCATGCGGAGCGCCATTTGATTTGGATCGACCGCAACCATGCGCCAGCCGCAAGCGCGGCACCTGCAGGCGGCAGCAGCGCAGCAGCAAACTGAACCTCACCCACGACTCACCGGAAAAAACCTCTATGGCCAAAATATTTTGTGTCGCCAATCAAAAAGGCGGCGTCGGCAAAACCACCACCGCCGTCAATCTCGCTGCCGGGCTTGCCAAGCTGGATCAACGCGTCTTGCTGGTCGATCTGGATCCGCAAGGCAATGCCACCATGGGCGCAGGCATTGCCAAAGCCAGTTTGAAGGCATCCACCTATGAGGTCATGCTCGGCATGTCCGACGTAGCCAGCGCACGCCAACATTCCGACAACGGCGGCTTCGACGTATTGCCCGCCAACCGCGAACTGGCCGGTGCCGAAGTGGAGATGGTGGAACTGGACAAGCGCGAACGACGTTTGAAAGATGCGCTCGATGCGGTGGATGGCGAATACGATTTCATGTTGATCGATTGCCCACCCGCCTTGTCGATGCTGACCTTAAATGGCTTGTGCGCCGCCCACGGTGTGATCATTCCCATGCAGTGCGAATACTATGCGCTGGAAGGGTTGTCCGATCTGGTCAATACCATTAAAAAAGTCCATGCCAAACTCAATGCCGATTTAAAGATCATCGGCTTGTTGCGCGTGATGTTCGACCCGCGCATGACGCTGTCGCAACAGGTGTCGGCGCAACTGGAACAGCATTTTGGCGACAAGGTATTTTCGACCATCATCCCGCGTAATGTGCGCTTGGCCGAAGCGCCATCGTATGGCATGCCGGGTGTCAGTTTCGATCCCTCTTCCAAAGGAGCGCAAGCCTATATTGCGTTTGGCGCGGAACTGGTCGAACGCATCAAAACCATGTAATCGAATTGAAGAAAGTTGAGGAAATCAGTGGCAACCAAAAAATCCAAAGGTCTGGGCCGTGGCCTGGAAGCGCTGTTAGGCGGCTCCAGTGACTTTACCGAGGCTGACAGCCAGAACACCCCGTCCAGCCTGCTTGTTACGCAACTGCAAGCCGGTAAATACCAGCCGCGTACCCGCATGGATGAAGAAGCGCTCAACGAGCTGGCCGCATCAATCAAGGCACAAGGCATCATGCAACCGATTCTGGTGCGTCCGGTCGGACAGCAGGGCGGGGTAACGCAGTACGAAATCATCGCTGGTGAACGCCGTTTCCGCGCCGCGCAAATCGCCGGGCTGGAACAGATTCCGGTACTGGTGCGCGAAGTGGATGACCAGGCCGCCGCTGCCATGGCGCTGATTGAAAACATCCAGCGCGAAGACTTGAATCCACTGGAAGAAGCGCAGGGTATTCAACGCCTGTTGAATGATTTTGGCTTCACCCACGAACAAGCCGCCAGCGCGGTGGGGCGTTCACGCAGTGCGGTATCGAATTTGCTGCGCCTGTTGAATTTGGCCAAACCAGTCCAAACTATGCTGATGGCCAGCGACATCGACATGGGCCACGCCCGTGCCTTGCTCGCTACCGATGCCGCAACCCAAATCAATCTGGCCAACCAGGTGGTAGCCAAACGGATGTCGGTACGGGAAACCGAAAAACTGGTAGCGCGCACGCTGGCCGAACCGGTGGCACCGAAAGCCCGTGAAAAAGAGAAATCTCGCGATATTGCACAACTGGAAGAAGAAATGTCGGACTTACTGGCCAGCACGGTGGTATTTAAAATGGGCAACAAAGGGCGCGGCCAAATGGTGATCGACTTTGCTGACCTGGATATTCTGGATGGGATTATCGCGCGTTTGCGCGGCTAAAAGTACTACTTAATTATTCAATCCTCATCAAGCTGGAAACCTATGCACACCATCATCACCAAATCCTTTGTTATGCCGCTGGCCTTTTTGGTTGGCAATGCGCTGGCCGCCAGTGACGCCGAAACCCGGTTGCTGGCACCCGGCGTGAAAAAAATCGAACAAAGCAGTAACTTTGCCGTCACCATCAAACACAGCAAGTCGCCATCGATTGTGATCAGTGGCGATAAGGCCCAGTTTGGCAAGGTCGAGTTCAAACAAAGCGGCGACACCCTGAAAATCAGCCAAACCCCGGGCATCTATAGCGAAAATAACAAGTTGGCGATTGAAATCAATCTGCCGGAAGTGAATGAAGTCAGCCTGAACAGCAGCGGCAGTGGCAAGATTGAAGGCTTTCATGGCAATGAACTGAAACTGACGCTGGCCGCCTCCGGATCGGCCAATGTGGATGCCCAATTTCGCCAGGCCAGCGTGGTAGTGGCGGGTTCCGGTAGCCTGAACGCCAATCTGCACAGCCTGGAAAGCCTGAAACTGAGCATGACCGGCAGCGGCAGCACCACCTTACAAGCGCAGCCACAAAGCAGCAAGATTGTCTTGACCGGTTCCGGCAGCCTGAATGCAAGCGATTTCAAGGCCAAGGAGGCGCAAATCACCCTGACCGGCAGTGGTAGTGCCAACCTGAGCGGCGAAGCGGCCAGCGCCACGATAACGCTGTCTGGCAGCGGGAGTCTGATAGCACCGCAGTGGCTGACTGGCAATCTGGTGTTAAACATCACCGGCAGCGGTAGCGCCCGGGTATTTGCCCGGGATAATGCCGATGTCATCGTCAAAGGCCAGGGTTCTGCCACCATATTGGGTAACCCAACCACCCGCAATGCGGTAGCACGGGTTGGAAGAGTGCATTGGGAATAACGACTTAGATTTTTTTGATGCAAGCCTGAGCTGTGAACGCAGTCTCAGGCTTTTTTTTGCCCACAATTCACGCTGCTATCTGTTTACTTTAAAGAGTAATATATATTTTTAATGATAGTAGTAAACCCGTATTCTTGTGTGGATAAGTCTTCTTTCACCTGAAAAATCAATTATTTAGCGCAATTATAAGCGGCGTATAAGTGCTGTACCAAAAAAGGATGAATTCGGGGTAATTTTGGCTCTGTGGGAAAAATGGGCCTTACGCACATCGGCGTTCGTGGATATCCCAAGCTTTATCCACAATCGCGGCGGTTTTTGGGGTGGCGCAGTCAAATTTTCAGGTGCTAATTCGCTATTTGGCCTGTTTCAGTCCTCATCATCCGGCTTGCAAAACTCTGGCAGGCTTGCTCAATCCAATCCTCTATCGTAAACCGCCAGGCAGCCAGCCTGACACCTCACCACGCCGTTTCAGCAAGCGGGGCAGGGTGCTACCCGCCTTCCATTGATTTGACCTTGTAGGCAGGCTTTGCTGATGGGTGTTGAGTTTTGCAGAACTTGGGTTATTGGTAGCGTGCAGTGGCTTCCCACAGCGCGCTGCGCAGCAGTGCGGCTTTGCTTCAAGGTTTACATTACAGTAGTTTATATATATTTAGTGATGATAGTAAACGTGGAAAGTTGTGTGGATAACTCTTAAATGCTGAAGCAATTCAAGCATTTGGCGCAATGATAAGGCGCGTATAAAACGCAGCACAAGTCGGGATGAATCGGGCACAAGTTTTGGGCCTGTGCAGAACTGCGAGATTGCCCACAATGCGTGGTGCGGATATCCTAAGAGTTATCCACAGGTGATGGCGAGATTGAGGTGCAAACTAGAGCAAAACAAGGTGGAATTGGGCAGCATTAAACCAAATTGCTGCAAAAATCGTGACTATTCAGCCCATTGGCCGTTGTGCCGTCATTCCTGCGAAGGCAGGAATCCAGTTCTATGCGAATTATTGACGGTTCTACTCCGCGCTAGCACTGGATTCCCGCCTTCGCGGGAAT
>JBDLSU010000088.1:0-4367 GCA_039799405.1 Pseudomonadota bacterium
TTCCATGACGCGCCGCTCACCCGTGAAGTTTGTGACGCCGCCCGGCGCTATCATTTGCCGATTTTGTATGATGTCGGCGGGCAGGTGGCGATTGCCGAATTGCTGGCCGAAGCCTACCCCGATCTGGATTTCATCATCCCGCACCTTGGCAGCTTTGCCGATGACTGGCGCGCCCATATTGGCTTGATCGACCAGTTGGTACGGCATCCGAATATTTACAGCGATACCTCCGGGGTGCGCCGCTTCGATCTGCTGGAGCAAGCGGTGCAACGCGCTGGTAGCCATAAAATTTTGTTTGGCAGCGATGGCCCCTGGCTGCATCCGGGGCTGGAGTTACACAAAATCCGTTTGCTTGGCTTGCCGCCAGAACAAGAGCAGCAGATTTGCGGACTCAACCTGTTGCGCCTGCTGGGCAAGGTTAAAAAGCCCCGTCAGGTACAGGGTGCTGCAAGCCTGCGCAATGCCGCGCCATCAGCAATTTTGCCGCCGGTTGGCACGGCGCATTTGCAGGGCGCGGTCGGTCACGCCCAGGCGTTTGGCGGCGCGTTGTAAATTGCCTTCTTCCTGTTCCAGCCCGACTTGCATCGCCAGGTCGGCCGCAGCCTGGCTGATCTCTTTCAAACCCATGCCCAATTCGACCGCATGGCGAATCGCATGCAAAAAGGCATTATCGGGCCACATTTGCTCCAGATTGGCAAACGAAATCCGTTCTTCATGCGGCACCGAACCGATCGTGATCGGCCCCGAGCCGGTGTGGCGATACCAGATGCGGCTGACCACCTGGCGTAATTCGCGCACATTACCCGGGTATTCGCGCTGCAGTAAATACTGGCGCACCGCTGGGTCAAATTCCGAACTGCTGGTGCGCCGTTCCAGGCTGCTTAAAAAATGCTGCGCCAGCGGCAGAATATCTTCTTTGCGTTCGCGCAAAGTGGGCACCCGGCAACGCCAGCCAGCGATGCGGTAAAACAGGTCGGCCCGAAAATGCCCTTTCAGGACTTCTTGCTCCAGATCACGATTGGTGGCGCATACCAGCCGGAATTCGGTATGTTGCCAGGTATTGCTGCCCAGCCGTTTATATTTGTGTTCCTGAATGACGCGCAGCAACTGGGCTTGCAGTGGCAAACTGAGTTCACCCACTTCATCCAGAAACAAGACGCCGCCATCGGCCAGCGCAAATGCCCCATCGCGCTGTCCGCCTGCACCGGTGTAGGCACCGCGTTCATGACCAAAAAATTCGCTACCGGAAAGTTCATTTGAGAGGGTGCTGCAATCGAGAATGACCAGTTCGCCCTTGTCCGGGCGCGGGTCCAGTTGATGCACCAGGCGGGCGATCAGTTCTTTGCCGGTGCCGGTCTCGCCAGTCACCAGAATCGATGCCTGGGTAAACGCAGCCACCGAAACCACCGAGCGTACCAGTGTGCGCCACAAGCTGCTGTTGCCAATCAAAATGCCACGTACCTGATCGGATTCGGCGATGCGTTCCACCTCATGCCAGCGCGCCAGACGTTCGTGTACCTGATTGGCATTGGGGGGCAATTGCGGCCACAGTAGCACGTCACTGGCACCGGCTTCCAGCATGCGCCACATGGTGGCCGGGGGATGGCTGGCGGGTTGCAGGCAAATCGCCAACACCGTCGAAAACTGGGACAAACTGCGCGTATCTTCCAGTATCGTGTCATCAATCTGGCTGAAAATGATGATGCCAAAACGTCCCTTCTGACTCGCCATCTGGCACACGTCCAGGTTGGCCCGCTCGAACAGCGTGCCAAGCCTGCTGCGTACTTCGCTGGTGATATCAAGAGAAAAATGCAGCCAGGTCGAAAGTCTCATGGAGCTTGTTCCTTATGTGCAATTTCAAAATGGGGGGCATTCAACCGCCCGCATCAACGCGCCCGCTGCATGCCGGATTGGCAGCAATGCCACGAACAGTAAACCGTTTAACGGGGAAGAAAGTATCTCTTATGCGCAGGCGGAAAACAAGGGCAGGCAAGATATTTTTTGTGATAAGTGTCGCACAAGTGCATCGGAAATTTTCTGTTTTGCAACAGTTTTTCAGGACTGACAATGTCTATATTGAGGCTGGTGTTTTGGGGAAATAGTGTTGTTTTTGGTAAATAAAAATGCGGCACTGCGCAAATAAAATTGGACACAGCGCGACGCCCAGCCTGATCGTCATCAGGCCGGATTTCATCAAAGTACCGGGGCAGCGCTTGAATGAATATTTTTTTCCGGGAATAAGGCGTGAGCCAGGCAAACACCTGAAGGGAAGGGTTATCGAAGACCGGGGTGCCCTGGGTAATCCTTTTTGGCTGGGCAATCCCTGTTAACTGGTGTACTTTACTTCACCGCTACAATAAACAAGCGGCTAAACGGAAACAAGGTGACACCCTTGCCATCTTTTGGGTAGGCCTGCAGCAGTTTGGTGTTGTAGCGGGCTTTAAATTCGGTAAATTCCTGCGCGCCAAGGTTGGCTTGCACCGGCACCAGGGCCGTGCCTTTGACCCATTCCAGCACCGGGTTGTCACCCTCCAGTTGTTGTAAATAATTGGTTTCCCACATATCCAGATGGCGGGTAGCCGGGCTTAATAAGTCGTAATACTGCGTCAGACTCATCACCGGGTCGGTGCGCACGATGGCTTGCAATTTTTCCCGGTACAACGGGTCTTCATGGATGGTTTCGCGCAGCAGCACGTGCGAAGCGGCCTGAAAATTATTCGGCATCTGGATCGCCAGCACTTTATTGGTCTGTTGCAATAGTTGCGGCAACAAATGCTGATGCCCGGGCAGCCATTGCAAAGCAGCGTTGGAAAATACCAGATCATGCTGGCCCAGTTTTTCGGTATCGCCAATATCGCCCAAAACCCAGTTCAGATGCGGGAAACCGACTTGTGCCTTGTCGAGCATGGCTTGCGAGCTATCGATGCCGCTCAAGTGCGCGGGTTTGAATTTATCGGCCAGCATTTGCGTAATATGCCCGGTGCCGCAACCCAGATCAATTGCGCTGTTATATCGCAGATCGGGAATGGCATTGATCAGATCGCAGGCCGGGCGGGTGCGGTAGTCATGGTATTTATTGTATTGGGTCGGGTTCCACATAAATTTCACTTCCTTTTCGGCCTTTACTGGATTAATCGCACTTGCGCACGAGAATTTTAGCCTGACTTGTCTTACGATAGCGAAACTTACGATCAATCGAATCAAACTTCGGGAAAAAAACCATGTTTGCACGCTTGTTGTTGTTGATGACCCTGGTTAGCTTGTGCTGGCCTTTACCTGCCGCGCAGGCCAGCAGCCGGGTGATCGCCCCGTCACCACCGATGGTGCCACCCCTGATCGAAACGCCCAAAGGCGAAACCCCGATCCGCCTGCACAGCCTGAAGATTGATGGCGAAATCAGCGCCGGTATGGCTGAAACCAGCGTGACGCTGGTGTTTTTCAACCCGAATGCGCGGCCGCTGGAAGGCAATTTGCAGTTTCCTTTGCTGGCCGGGCAAACCATTAGCGCCTTTGCGCTGGATATGGATGGCAGCCTGCGCGCGGCGGTGCCGGTAGAAAAAGCCAAAGGGCGGCAGATTTTTGAAGAAGTGGAGCGCCGCCGGGTTGACCCGGCTTTGCTGGAAGTGACGCAGGGCAATAATTTTAAACTGCGCATCTACCCGATCCCGGCCAAAGGCACGCGCACGGTGCAACTGAAATATGTTGAATCGCTGAGCCAGCACAACGCGCACTGGATTTACCGCCTGCCGCTGGCGTATGGCGACAATATTCCGGAATTTAGCCTGGGTTTAAGCGTGAATGGCAGCAGCACGCTGCCGCAAACCCGTTTCGACAACCTGGGCAATTTTGGCAAGGTAGAATTTGCCCCGGTGGGCAACAGCCTGCAAGCCAAAATCAGCAAACTGCAATTTAAAGCCACTGGCGCGCTGGAACTACGCTTGCCCGCCAGCACGCAGCCGCAAACCTGGGTACAACAGCGCGATGGCGATACGTATTTTCTGGCCGAAGTGCCACTCACGCTGCAACGCAGCCAACGCAGCTTGCCCAAGGTGATTGGCTTGCTATGGGATAGCTCCGGCTCGGGGGCCAGGCGTCAACTGGAAGCGGAATTGATCGAACTCGATAGCTACTTCAAAGCGCTGGGGAATGGCGAAGTGCGCCTGACCCGCTTGCGTGACAAAGCCGACCCGATAGAAAGTTTTAAAATCGTCGATGGCAATTGGAGCGCCTTGCGCACGGCCCTGCAAAAAACCGTGTACGACGGGGCCAGCGCCCTGGCCGACTGGCGGGTGCAAGCCGATGTGGGTGAATATTTGCTGGTGTCGGATGGCTTGATCAATTATGGCAGTCAACGCTTTCCCGCTTTG
>JBDLSU010000089.1:0-2834 GCA_039799405.1 Pseudomonadota bacterium
GAATCACGCACCCCCAGCAAATATTCACGCAGGCGCTTGTTCCAGACCAGATCGCGCGAATTCAAAAACTGGAACGAACCGGCCATTTGCGCGCCACTCATATAGCCTTGCTCGGCCATCAGGTCTTCAATCATTTGTACCTGGCTGTCATCAATCAGAACGCCCATTTCGCCCGGCTCGGAAAAGTCGGTTTGCGCCGCCAGCAAGGTCATCGACTTGACCGGGGCCATTGCTTCAAAACCTGTCACCCGTTCCAGCCGACTCAGCGCCGCCATGGCAATCGCCAGCAAAGTCCCGCCCAGGCAATAGCCCACAGTATGCACGGGTGCCTGTTTGCACAGCTTGTTGATTTCGACCAGCACATCAAAAATACCCTGTTGCAGATAATCATTCAGGCCCAGCATACGGTCATTTTCATCCGGGTTATGCCAGGACAAAATAAACACCGTATGCCCTTGCTGCACCAGATAATTCACCATCGAATTATGCGGTGACAGATCGAGAATATAGTATTTCATGATCCAGGACGGCACGATGAACACCGGCTCCGGATGAACTTTTTTGGTTTGCGGTGTGTACTGAATCAATTCCACCAGATGATTGCGGTACACCACATGGCCGGGCGTAACCGCGATATTTTCCCCCACCCGGTATTGGTTAACTTCTTCATGCACACCAAAACCAGCCTTCTGGCGCAGATCGTGCAACAGATTTTCGCCGCCCTGCAACAGCGACTGGCCACCCGTGGCAATGGCAGTTTTAATCGTTTCCGGATGTGACCATGGCCAGTTGGCCGGTTCCAGCATGGCAAACATCTGGCGCAGCATGAATTCATTCATTTGCTGGTGATGCGGCGACACCCCACGCACCCGGGTCGCCTGTTGCCACCAGTTTTGCACTTTGTTCATGCTCTCCTGCCACTGGTTATCCGGCAGCGCGGCGTCCGTCTCGCCACCAATAGCACTTTGTGTTTGATTGATCCAGGCCTGGCTCCACTGCTGCCCCAGTTCACAAGCGTGTTGCAAGGCCAGATTGCCCAATTCCATCTGCCGCCCCGGTGCCGCCGCCAGATGCAAGCCCCAGTCCACCAGCGACAACCCCATCGCAATCGGCGACAAACCCATGGTAAAACGGGCAGCCGCAGCATGCAGGCGACTATCGAGCAAGCTGGCCGGACTCGGCGCGGTGATGGATTCGGTAGATTCAACGTCAGGGACAGTAGCATGCTGTTTCATGGTCAGGCTCGCAAAATGAGAGACTGCCTTTGTACCATAATTCACCATTTTTCGGTTTGCGCCATATCAAAACATCACAAATTCAAATAAAAATCACCACGCAATCAATCAGCGCCCAATAAGCCCGGCCCTGAAACACGAAATAAATTGTAAAACGCTGGATTTCTGCAAATTGTGTCTTATAATTTCGCCTCTTTTCGGGGGTCGTTAGCTCAGCTGGTAGAGCAGCGGACTTTTAATCCGTTGGTCGCAGGTTCGAATCCCGCACGGCCTACCACGAAAAAGAAGAAGGGTCGTTAGCTCAGCTGGTAGAGCAGCGGACTTTTAATCCGTTGGTCGCAGGTTCGAATCCCGCACGGCCTACCAAAAATTTGTACTGAAATCAAAGGCTTATCCGCTTCTGGCGATAAGCCTTTTTTCATCATCCTGCCCAGCCGCCCCCCCGTATGCGAGCCAGCCACCTCAATTATTGACAGTAAAAGTCGCAATCGAACTATGTACGCCCTTGGAAGTGCGCACCGTAATCGGGCCGCTGCTGGCTCCCAGTGGCACATACACGCCCAGTGAGTTATCGGCATTCACCACCACGTTAAAGGCCCTGATCCCGTTAAAGTACACTTCGGGCCGATTAATCAGACCCGCGCCATTAATGGTGACCAGCGTGCTACCGGCGGTGCCGGAGCCGGGTGAAAACTGGAACACCCAGGGCAAGTTATCCAGTGATTGTTGCACCGTATTGGGCACCCGCTGCGGGTTATACAGTTCGACGGCCATCAGCGCATCGAGTTGCGCATTCAGGGTTTGCGGTGACGGGTAGGCGCTGCCATCGGCTTGCAAAATGCGATTATGCAATTCCGCCGGGTCCGCCACAGTATCGAGCAACACCAGATCCATGCCATACCAGGCATTGCTGCCCGTGCCAGTGGCCTGGGTCAGTTGTGCATAGTTGCCGCTGTTTTTGTATTGGCTGACATAGTTGAGCGCGGAAAAATAGCGCGCATATTTGTATTTGCCATCAAAAAAGCCGCGCATACAGGCACGATTTTCATAGTGACTGGGTTTGATTGCCACGCCATCGGCACTGTCCGCCGCTACTTGTGGGTCTTGCGAATTAAGGCAATCGTAAGTGAACAACAAGGCGCTGCGCCCGCCCCATTGTGGCGTGATGTACTGTGTCGGTGCTTTGGCCACCGGGCTCAGGTCTTTACCGCACAGGGTGGTTTTAAGCGGCAGGGCCAGTCGTTGCAAATAACTGGCGTAATGGTTGGCGTACCAGTCTTTATCTGCCCCACCCCAGGCCAATAGCGTTGGCACCAGATCGGTATGGTTGCTCAACACCGGGGTACGGGTGTGCGGCGCGGGTATCAGCGCGCTGGAGAGTGACGCTACCACCAGCGGCAATTTATAATTTTCGCGGAAAATAAACGGCCCCTTTTGACGCAGGGGCATCCACACATGGTGTGCGGTTTGCGGGTCGGCATCACCGCGCCCTTCCTGATAGTAACTCGATACCCCACCGTGCGACATCATCATGTCGCCATGATCAGCCGTCCACACCAGCAGCGTATTCTGAGGTGCCGTGGCCAGTCTGGCATCGCT
>JBDLSU010000090.1:0-7853 GCA_039799405.1 Pseudomonadota bacterium
TCTCCTGTGCAGCCAGGTCGGTTGGCTACGTTAGCCGTGAGTATACAGCCAGTTGCCAGGCGACGGCACATCCATCGATCCTGTCGCAATCGCCCTCTGCATGGTCTCAGGAAGACTACGCTGCCGGTTTTTATAGCGCAATAATCCACCCAACAACAAAGTCATTTTACTGAAACACAGCAAAAGTATATGATGTCGGCCATCAGACAATATGGAGAAGGTATGAAATCATTTAGCGTAAAAGAGGTGCTGGCAGGTCAGGCCCCGGCGGAAACCCGCGTGACCGTGCGCGGTTGGGTGCGCACCCGGCGCGATTCCAAGGCCGGGGTGTCGTTTTTGGCCCTGACCGATGGCTCTTGCTTTGGCACCTTACAGATCGTTGCGCCCAATACTCTGGCCAACTATAGCAATGAAGTGTTGCACCTGACCGCAGGTGCGTCGTTTGCCGCCACGGGCATCATCGTGCCATCGCAAGGCGGGGGCCAAAGCTTTGAGATGCAGGCGGAGACGGTGGAAATTCTGGGTCTGGTGGAAGACCCGGACACTTACCCGATTCAACCCAAGCCACACACCATGGAATTTTTGCGCGAAGTCGCGCATTTGCGGCCACGCACCAACATCATGGGCGCAGTGGCGCGGGTGCGCCATTCGATTGCACAATCGATTCACCGCTTTTTCCACGAACAAGACTTTTTCTGGGTCAATACCCCGATCTTGACGGCATCGGACTGCGAAGGCGCGGGTGAAATGTTCCGCGTCTCGACGCTGGATTTGCTCAACTGCCCGCGCACACCGGAAGGCAAGGCCGATTTCAGCAAAGACTTTTTCGGCAAGGAAACCTTCCTCACCGTGTCCGGCCAGTTGAATGTGGAAACCTATTGCATGGCCTTGTCCAAGGTCTACACCTTCGGCCCCACTTTCCGCGCCGAAAACTCGCACACCAGCCGCCATTTGGCCGAGTTCTGGATGATCGAACCCGAAATCGCCTTCGCCAATTTGCAGCAAGATGCCGATCTGGCCGAAGCGATGTTGAAATACGTATTCAAAGCGGTGCTGAATGAACGCGCTGACGATATGGCCTTCTTTGATGAACGGGTCGAAAAAGGCGTGATCGCCAAGTTGCAAAACATGATCGACAAGCCTTTCGTGCGCATGGATTACACCGAGGCAGTGGATATTTTGCAAAAATGCGGTCAGAAATTTGAATATCCGGTGGCATGGGGTATCGATTTGCAGTCCGAGCATGAACGCTATCTGGCGGAAAAACACGTCGGTGGCCCGGTGGTGTTGCAAAACTACCCGAAAGATATCAAATCGTTCTACATGCGCTTGAATGACGATGGCAAAACCGTGGCGGCGATGGATATTCTGGCGCCTGGCATTGGTGAAATTATCGGCGGCTCACAGCGTGAAGAGCGGCTGGATGTGCTGGATGCACGGATGGATGAAGTTGGCCTGGCGAAAGAGCCGTATTACTGGTATCGCGATCTGCGCCGCTACGGCACCGTGCCGCATGCGGGCTTTGGTTTGGGTTTTGAACGCACGGTGTCGTATATTACCGGGGTCGGTAATGTGCGCGATGTGATCCCCTTCCCGCGCACGCCGGGTAGCGTTCGCTTCTAAGGGCTGGCAAAGCAGATTGCGGCTTTGATCCCACTTGAAAATGGCGTTGCGGTTTTTGACCGGAACGCCATTTTTTTGCTTCAAGCGTGCCAGGTAGCTGGCGCTGGCGGCTTTTTAATTGTCTTTGGGCGGCTGGATTTGCGCTTCCACCGACAGCAACACCGCATTGGCGATGTGGACGATTTTTTGTCGGGTGGAGCGGGCCTGGCTGCGCAGTTTTTCAAAGGCCTGGGTGCGGTCGATCTGGAAGCGTTCCATCAGGATGCCGACGGCCATACTGGTTTCGCGCCCGGCTTCGAGTGCGGTGGTCAGGCTTTGTTCGCTGTTGCGCAAGCGTTTGATTTCGACGGCCCGGGCCAGGCTGGATTCGACCCCGGATACCAGTTGCATCGGTTGTACCGGTTTCAACAAATACCCGAGCGCACCAAACTGGCTGGCGGTTTTGATGACTTCCATATCGCTCGATGAAGTCAGAAACATGAAGGGTACGGCGGTTTCGTCGCGCAGGTTTTTGGCCAGTTCCAGCCCCGTCATATTGGGCATGGTGATGTCAAGCAAGGCCAGATCGGGTTCGGCGTCGAGCAAGGTATGCAGGGCATGTTCGCCGGAATTGGCGGTCAGGACGCGGTAACCGGCAGACATTAATACTTCACTGATGAATTTGAGAATCAATTCATCATCATCTACCGCCAAAATGGTACGGGTCTGAGTCAGTGCACTGGTTTTCATGGTGGTTCCCTGATGCTAGGAAAGTAATAATTGACGATGATCGATCAGCGTACAGCGATCCGAAACCACCATCAAGCCTGCGCTTTCGGCCTGCGCGGCAGCCTGCGGGTTGCGAATATCGAGTTGCATCCACAAACACCGCGCCTTGATGGCAATGGCATCCTGGGCGATGGGGGGAATGTCTTCGGAGCGGCGGAAACAATCGACGATATCGATTCGGGTGCCACCCAGGGCGCGGGCGGCGTCGAGCAAATTGGCGTGGCACAATTCGCCCAGGATAGTTTCGTTGGCATAAATTGGATTGACGGGAATGATGCGGTAGCCGTGTTTTTGCAGATAGGCCGCTACTTCATAGCTATCGCGATGTTGCTTGGGAGACAAGCCAACCACGGCAATGGTGCGACTGTCTCGCAGTAGTTGCGCAATTTCAGGCATGGATGGGGTCATAAACAAAGGCTCCTGGGGTCAATAATAGCCGGGCTTGGCGTTTATTGTACCGCTGGATGGCTTTGAGAATGGGTTATGCGGTGCTTAATTTTTCAAACTCGCGCAATTGCCGCCTGTTGGTGCCTGGTGCCAGGCAAGCGGCGGCGGCGTCAGCCACTTAAACCACACTCTCGCAGAAAACGGCTGCGCTCGGCTTCGTTTTCGATATGGCTGGCCAGCAGGCGATAGAACTCATGCTCGTTACCGGTCTGGCGCGCGGTGCGCTTGCACATCACCTTGGCAATGGGGCCGATAAAGGGTGTGAGTTTTTTCTCGGCCGCATCCAGCACGTCTTGCGGCAAACTGTTGAGCTGGGTTGCCAGCGCTGCCCCGGAACTGATGGCAGTGCCGGGGCTGGAGAGTTTGGAGCCAAGGCCGGTTTGGCTGCTCTGGCTGCTGCGCAACTTTTTCTTGAGTAGCTGCACTTTGTCGTTAAAGTCAGCCCGGCCTTTTTCGGAAGGAATGTGTTGTAACAGGCTATCGCACAGGGCGTCCATGTCGTTGGCCTGGGCCAGGCTTTTTTTCAGAAATACCCGTGCCATCGGGCCGATCTGGGTGGACAGGATCGATTCCAGTTCCGGCAGCGCGTCGGCTTTCCACGGTTGGGCCGCCAGTTCGCTACTGAGCAGGGTGGCGGGCGGATTGCTTTGGCTGACCATGGTACCGGCGCTGCTGTTGATGGCTGTGCCGGGCGCAGCCTCTGGCTCGACTGGCGCTGGCGTGCGTGCCACCAGCGGGTTGGCTACCAACTGGGTGCGGTCTTCGGCGGCGTTGTTGATGTAGCCGATGCCGCTGCGGTAAATTGCCAGCAGCGCTTCGAGCAATTCCAGACAGGTATCAAAGCGCTCTTGGGGTGCCCGCGCCAGCGCCTTGCGGATCAGGGCGTCATACATTTTGCCCAGTGCCGGATTTTTATCGGAGGGTACTGGTGCATCTTCATGCATGATTTTGTGCATGATTTCATACGGTGCGCCAGAGTACGGGCGATAACCGGTCAACATTTGATACAGCAAGATGCCGCAGGCAAAGATGTCAGAACGGCGGTCGGCCACTTCACCGCGAAACTGTTCGGGTGACATATAACAAGGGGTGCCGACCATGGAGCCAACCTGGGTCAGGGTCGAGGCATCGATGCGGGCGATACCAAAATCGGTAATTTTGAGCTGGCCCTGGGCGTCGATCAGCAAGTTATCGGGTTTGACATCGCGATGTACCACACCACGGCCATGGGCATAATTGAGCGCGCGCAGTAACTGGCTGCTCCACGACATGACCGATTCCAGCGGACTCGGTTTGCCGTGTTCCAGCAATTTGGTCAGGGGCGTATTGTGGACAAATTCCATGGCGATATAGGCGGTGTCGTCGGACTCGCCATATTCATACACTGCCACAATATTCGGATGGCTCAAGCGTCCGGCGGCCTGGGCTTCGTTTTTAAAGCGTGCAATCAAGCCCATTTCCGGGTTGGCTTCGAGCAAATCCTTGCGGATGGTTTTCAGCGCCACCACCCGTTCAATATGCGGATCGAAACCTTTATACACCACCCCCATGGCACCTTTGCCGAGGGTGGCGTCGATCCGGTATTTACCCAGTGTTTGCAGCATGATCAGCCTTCTTCCAGCATTTTAAGCGCGCTGGCCAGGCTGGTACGCATGCGCCCGAACGACATGGCCAGCGCCGAGACTTCATCTTTGCCGCTGGTATCAAAATCGGCGGCGTCAAATTTGCCCATGCTGACTTGATCGGCCACCTTGGCCAGCGCTGAAATGCGGCGCGTGACGAAAAAATACACCATGGCGTTCAATGCGACGAACAGGAAGGCAAACACGCCCAGCAGCGACAGCATGAAGGTTTGCAGGATCGAACGGGCGCGTTGCAATGGCACTTCCATCGGCACCGAAATAATTTGCGCGCCCACGACTTCATTGAGTTTCCAGCCAAAGCCATTGTTGCGGCCATACACGTCAATCATGGTTTTGGGGGCGGCGTCCGGCACGCTATGGCAGGTCAGACAAGCCGGATCCTTAATCTGCAACGGCCGGGCGATATATAGCGCGCGGCCGCTGCCGGTTTCGCGTTCGCCGATAAATTCGGTCGGGTTGGCTTGCGAGCGCAGTCTATTGACCACATCGGCTTCCCAGTCGGTGGTGCGATCGCGCAAATTGGTCGGGTTGAGCACCGCTTCCTTGTAGCTGAAGGACGGGTATTTTTTGAGCAAGGTGGTCATTTGCTCGTTGGCCGAAAACGAAGGTACCGATTCGGGCAAAAATTCATATTTCAACTGGGTTTTCAGCAGCGGCACAATATGGCTGGAGGTATAGGCGCGGGTTGCCAGAGCCGATTCCATCAACAGGCGCGCATTTTGCAGCGTCTCTTCGCGCGCGCTTTGTTTCAGCAAGTAGTCGGCCACGCCACCGGCTGCAGCAAAACCAATCAGGAAGATGGTAATAAATACCAGGTTAAATTTGGCGGCAAGAGAGAGTTTCATGGGGCACCGGTCCGGTCAGAGGTAAGTTAATAATGGGTTAATTGGGCTCAGTTTGGCTTGGTTGGGCGCTGCTTAATACAAGGTACTGCCCGACACCGCATCCGCCGGTTTTTTGACTACCGGGTGCAAGATGGCTTTCCATTCTGCGCTCTGACCAAGTTCGGCATCAAGTGCTTTACGAAACGCCGGGTCTTTCAACTGCGGCTTGAAGCGCTTGACCCAGTCTTTTTTGGCTGGCAGGCTGGCATTGAGCCAGTGGCTTACATCGGCATATTGCACCGCTGTTTCGGCCTGGGGTGCCGCCGTTTTGCTGCCGGGTTTCAGGCTGGAAGCGAGGGTATCACGAAAGGTTTTGGGCATGGCAGCGATAAAGTCTTTGCTCGGGCGTGGCAAATCTTTCAGGCGCTGTCCGAAAAAGCGCTGTACCAGTTGTTCTTGCGCCACCTTGACATCGTTGCCATTGCTTTTGCCAGCATCCAGCGCACTGACGATGAGCTGGCCTTCTTCAGCAAACAGTTCGGAGCGATCAGCTTCGGCATGCAATACTACCGAATGTTGTTTCAAATTGGTTTGCAACAAGGTAGAGGCAATTTGCACCTCGTCACCCATGCTGCGTAATTTCACCCAGCCTTCCAGCACACTGATTTGCAGCGGGCTGGTATTGGCGATGTAGAGTTTGGTATTGGGTGCAACCGCAATGATCAGTTTGGCGGCTTGTTCAATTTGCAGCGACATCGCGCCAGTTTCCAGAATGTCGCCTTTGGCCAGTTCCACCCCGTTGCCCGCCCGATGCAGGGTAAGGCCACGGATCAGGCGCACCGGCTTTTCCGCCGCACTGATGACGGGCGCAGCCTGTGCCATCGCGCCGGACAGACTCACCACAGCCAGCAAACAAGCACAAAGAAAATGGAGCAAACCAGACAATGGGGCGTAGCGATGGAACAAGGTTTTCATCGGACTCGTATTCTGAAGGGGGAGAAAAAAGTTCTCTTATTATACAGTAACCTTATTTGGCAAGAATCTTATTTTGGCGCATTTTCTTTTAGGCAATTATGAAAATCCCGTAGCCAACTGGCACATGCTTCAGATAATTGCCGCACCACATGATCGCCCGGCGGGCCAAAGCGGCAGCGGTAATGCAGTGCGATGATCTGCGCCAATGCCATGCTGGCAGCGCTACCGAGTTGCGGGGCAATCCGGCGCAACCAGTGTTCCAGCGCTTCGCCCCTGTTTCTGGCACAACCCAGCTTTGCCAAATGTTGCTCGATTTGATAAAAAGGAGACGCGCCGCTGGGTTCAAAGGGGTTCATCGCCTGCGCTGTCGCCTGCTTGCGGGGGCGCGATTTTTTCGCTGTCGGCGCGGCGCGACGCAAGCGCCACACCAATCCCAGCGCCAGCAGCAGCAAGGCGGCATGCCAGGGGCGGATTTCCCAGTCGCGGATTTGATACGCCAGCCAGTGCCAGCCGTCCGCCACGGCTTCCCACCAGGGGGCTTGCTGCTGTTCTTGCTGGCCCCAGGCGGCGGGGGTGGTGTCAAAATCCTGCCACATACCATTTAGCCAGACCAGCGTCCAGGCATGGGCATGTCGTTGCCGCACCACATAACCGGTGCCAAAGCGGTCGGCTTCCTGCACCGAATAGCCGACGGCGTAGCGCGCCGGAATACCGGCGGCGCGCAACAACAGCACGCTGGCACTGGCAAAGTGTTCGCAGTGGCCCTGCCGGTTGCGCTGTAAAAAGTCACTGATGGCGCTATAGCCCAGGCTATTGCCCTGGCGGAAAGTGCTATAGCGAAACTCGCTGGCGAACCAGCGTTTGAGCTGGTGCATGGCGCGCGCGGTGGGTTGACCGGGCAATTGCAATTGTTGCGCCAGCGCGGTCAAATTGGCTTGCTCCTGGCGCGGCAACGCCAGGTCTTGCGCATCGGGTGCAGATTGATCCAGCAAAGCGGGTTGATAGTGCAACCGGTAATGAAAATGCTCGCGTCCCATATTCGCTTGCAGGGTGCCCATACTGTTGCGGGTCAGGCCATTGAATTGTTGTCCTTCGATTTGCAATACGCCCGGGGGCAAAGCCAACACCGGATTGACATGGCTGGCGACGCCATCGATTTCCATTTGCAAATTGTGCTGGCTATCGACCGGCTGGGCAAAGCGCGGCTGCTCTGGCCCGGCTACCACTTTCCAGTTGCCACTGCGGCTCGGTTGCATCCAGTAAAACCCGCTTTTGCCGCTCAATACCCAGTTGGGGGCCAGATACACGTTATAAGCGGCCGTGCGCAACAAAACCGGTTCCAGCAAGGGGCGGCTGGTTTGTACCCGCAATGCGATGCCATTGCCCAGTTTTAATTGACCGATATGGCCGAGGCTGGTTTCAGTGCGCAGCGGGTCTTCTTCGCTGATATTCGCCATCCAGTCCATTGCGGCTTGTTCCACCAGCCCTTGCAAGCGGTACAAACCCTGGTTGATGCCTGCCCCCAGTGCCACCGCCAGCAGCCACAGCGTCAGCCAGCCGCCCCAGCGGGGTG
>JBDLSU010000091.1:0-4356 GCA_039799405.1 Pseudomonadota bacterium
TCCCCAACCCTCCTTGAGCCTGCAGTTTGAAGCGGTCGGTCGGACCCAGCAAATCGAAACTGGTATTAAAAGCACGCTTGTCAAAATCAACCTGCAGTTTGGGATTTTCGATCAGCCCCAAAATGGCCACCTGGGTCTTGTCATCACGAATAATCGCCTCACTCCCCTGCAAGGTAAAGCTGACACTACCGCGTTCAGGCAATTGCAGATCGGCACCAGTGCTGCGCAAGACGACAAAATCACCAGACTGCCCGGCAATCACCGCACCTTTTTTCAATTCTTTGACCAGATCAATTTGCGCCGGTTTGCCTTGCACGGTTTGCCAGCGGCCCCAGACAATTTGTTTTTGCTCGGCAGGGAGAATGACCACTGGCGGAGGCGTAATCACAGGAGTGGGAACCGGCGTTGGCGGCGGTGTCGTTACCACCACGGGAGGTGGCGTAATATTGCGCACGATAGCGGTAGCGTTTTTTTCGGGATCCAGACTGACATCGCCACCAACAGGGTTCGCACCACTGACAACCTTGGGTTCGTCATTGCGTGCTGGTGCGGCGTCGGGCGATAAAACCGTACCATTTAACAGTTGCGGCGCAGCCTGACCACGCTTGACCTGCAATAATTGACCGACCTGAGTCGCAAACAGCTCATGACTGCCGCCGCCTTCACATGGGCCATGACCTTCCGGGCCACACGCACCGGCAAAACCACTCATGACAATCCCGCCTGAGAGCACCGCCACGCGGGAGGTTTCCTGACTGGTATAGACAGTAAAATCGGTGCCACGCACGCCAATCGCAGCCACGGGTGTATTGAACCGGAAATTCTGGCGTGCCGCCTTGACTGCCTGACCGGAAATACTGCGTGCCACACCACTGATCAATTCAAACTTGATACGTGTGTTGGCCGGATTGGCAGCATCAATATGGTACGCCACAATACGCGCACGGGTAGCAGGGCGCAAAATGAGAAAGCCGTTATCGACGGTCTTCAAATAGACATAGCCATCGGCCCCGGTGCTCATTTCTGCGCCTTCGGCAATACTTTGTCCTTGCACCAGCCTGGCATTGGCGCTATACGCCGCCCCCGTTACAAAAACAATGCGTCCGGCTTCGCCAGCGCACACCAGCGCAGACCACAGTAGCGCCAAAACACTCAACCCACCCAATACCCATTGTCGTAACATGATAGACCCCTTTTTTCTGCCATTTTCCGCTTTATTTTGGGAAATTCTGTGACAGGCATCACATTTTAGCATATATTAGCCCTGTTATTCTTCGAGCCTGAAGACCTCCCCAATATCCATATTGTGCAAATTTTTAATTTTTCATGGGCCTTTTGCGGCCAAATCACAGTCCGCCTGGCCGTGCAAGCCATGCTGATCCTGATGATGGCCGTGCTGACAGCGCAGGCCATGGCACAATCTGCAAACCCCGCCCAAGCTGAATCCGAATCCGATTTGCTCTATATTGAGGCGCTAAAATTGCTTTCCGAAGGCCGCAAAGGCGAAGCCAGTCAAACCTTGACCCAATTGATTGCCAAAGCGCCCTACCATGCCGGCGCGTTCATGGAATTGGCGATGATTCAGTGCCAACTCGGTCACGGGGCCGAGGCTGAGGTTTTTTTTAAAGCAGTGGAACAACGCTTCAATCCGGAACCATGGCTGCTCGATCTGATCGCCTATCAACGCAAGCTTGGCTGCAAGCAATTCAGGCGACAGAGTCACGCCAGCCTGAGCCTGGCCCGCGGCTACGACCAAAATGTCAACCAGGGCAGTTCCAGTCCTGTACTCACCCTGCCTTTTGGCACAGACCAGATCCAATTGCAACTGTCGCCGGAATTTTTACCACGCCCCGACCATTTCACCAGTCTGAATGCAGACTATGCACTGGAACTCACCCAAAATGGCGGACAGGGTTTTGTGCAATTGTCGATGCGGCATAACGATGAATTGAATCGATTCAATAACAGTGCCTTGTTTTTCGGCTTTGAACAAGGGCTGCGCTGGCGCAACTGGGCTGGCCGCACCAGCTTGTTGACGGGTTGGATCCGCCTGGGTGATGCCCTTTACCAACACCAAACGCAGGCACAACTGCGTATCAACCCACCCGTGGCCTTACCAGCGGCCTGGCAATTTGGCGTCAGTGGCACCCTGTCACACAACCAATACTTAACCCTGAGCAACTACAATGCCAATACCATCGATCTGCGCAGCCATTTGGGCTACCGCTCGGCGCAATCGGAACTACAGAGCAGCCTGGCTTACTCGATCGACCGGGGCAACAACTTGCGCCCGGGCGGCGAGCGGCGTGGCTGGCTTTCCAGCATACAATGGCGCACCCGAATTGACGAAAAATGGCTGGGCGATCTGACCTGGAACCACCAGTCCTGGCGCAGCCAGAGTGATTATTCACCAGGTTTTATCAACCGCAAACGCAATCAGGATACCGACATCGTGCGTGCCGCGCTACAGTACAGTTTAAGCAGCCGCCAAAGCTTGCAACTGGAATGGCGACAAACCTGGAACCGGGAAAATATCTCGATTTTCCAATACCAAAACCGCCAGGTGCAACTCAGTTGGCTTTGGCACTATTGACAGATGGCTTCAATCACCAGACTGCAACCCAGTCAAAGCACGACAGTTGCGACAGAAATTACTGTTGGATTGAAATAAATCCCGGACGCGCTGCTAGAATCGCTTATCGCCCCTCACCCATTCCAAGCGCGCCCTACAATGCAATTTGAAATCAAAGTCTATCGCCCGGAAGAAGGGGTCAGCGTCAGGCAACTGAACGCGGGCGATGCAGAAGATGCACGGCGGCAAATTGAAGATCAGGGCTACCGGGTAATTTCCTTGCGCAAGCGCTTCGCTGGTCTGAATTGGCCTGGTTTCGGGCAAAGCTTTTCAGTCCCACTGTTCAGCCAGGAATTGCTGGCCCTGCTTGAAGCCGGGTTAAGCCTGTTTGAAAGTATCGAAATACTGGCACATAAATCGCGCCATGCCGATAGTCGCCAAATCCTAAGTAGTCTGGCCACCCATTTACGCGAAGGCTTGCCCTTTTCGCGCGCGCTCGCCAACCGCCCGGAAACCTTCCCTGCGCTGTATATCGCCACCATTCGCACTTCCGAACAAACCGGTAATTTGAACGAAGCCTTGCGCCGCTACCTGGAATACCAGCGCCAACTCAATCAGGTACGCGACAAAGTGGTATCAGCTTCGGTGTATCCGGTGTTATTGATTTCTGTAGGTACCCTGGTCGTACTTTTCTTGCTGGCCTATGTGGTACCACGCTTTAGCAAGGTTTATGAAGACCTGGGCCACGATTTACCCTGGATTTCGCGCCTGCTGATCCAATGGGGCCATTTCTTCAGCGAGAATACCGGAAGTATCGGCCTGACCCTGGCTTTGGCATTGCCCCTGCTCGGTTTCGCCCTCACCCGCCCTGCTGTGCGTGCCTTCGCGACGCGCTTGCTGTGGGCGTTACCAGCGCTGGGAGAAAAAATGCGGCTATATCAGTTGGCACGCTTCACCCGCACCCTGGCCATGCTGATTAACGCGGGCATTCCCTTTGTAACAGCATTGGAAATGGTGCGCGGCCTGCTGCGCCAGCCTGCCCTGTTACATGCCTTGCAGCAAAGCGAACAATGGATACGCGAAGGACGCAGCGTTTCCGAAGCATTTGCCGCACATGGCCTTGCCACCGAGGTCGGGGTGCGCCTGCTGACCGTAGGCGAGCGCTCCGGCAACCTGGGCCAATCGATGGAACGCATTGCAAAATTGTATGATGATGAACTGGCGCGCTGGATTGACTGGTTTGCGCGCCTGTTTGAACCATTGCTGATGATCGTTATTGGCTTTATTATTGGTTTAATTGTGATTCTGATGTATTTACCCATTTTTGAACTTGCTGGTGCCATCCAATGACCCAAGCCGAATTTGCTACTGACCCGGCCAGCGCCAGCAGCGGCCCTTTCCCTTCCCTGTGGCTGGAACAAGCGCGTACACGGGCAAGCCATGAGGGACGCAAATTAATCGAAGTGCTGGATGAACGCACCAACCTGCCACCAGCCCAGTTTATGGCGCGCCTGGGTCAAACCCTGAATTACCCGGTGTTCGACATGGAAGCGCTGTATCGGCTGCAACCTGCCTTTGATCTGTTGCCCTTTACCGACGCCATGCAAAAGAACTGTGTGCTGGTACGCGATGACAACGCCCTGTTATGCGTGCTGGCTGACCCGTTTGATCTGGCACTGCAAGCCTGGATCGAAACACGTTGCAACGTGCTGCTGGCCTGGGGCATTACACACAGCAATAATCTTTCAGCATTTTTCGCGATGCAGGAAGAAACCCTGCGCGCA